>DATEIF010000630.1:0-9241 GCA_035279205.1 Vineibacter sp. | reverse complement strand
GGCATCGGCCGGCGTGGCGTCGGGAACGACGCCCGCCGGCGTGCCGGCAAACGCCATGACCTTGCCTTCGGGCGTGAGCGCCGTCGCCGGTCCCGTGATGCCGTAGGACTGGCGCACGCGGCCGATCACGGCGTCACGCAGAACCTGCGACTGCTCGACCATGGTGCTGGCAGTGCTGGCGTGGATCTCGCCCGACAGCAGGTCGAAGGCGCGGCGGATGCTCGTGGCATCGGGCAGACTGGCGATGGCATCAAAGATTGGATTGCCGGCGCCGAGGCTTTCGGCGCCGGTGCCGGCGGCACACTGGTTGCGGGTGCCGGCGACGCTGCAGAACGTTGCGGCGTTGCGTGTGATGTCGAGATAGACGTTGTTGGGGTCGTAGGTCAGCGCCAAGTTGAGCAGCGGCAGGCTGGTGCTGGCCCCCGTCAGTCCGGCGAAGGTGCCGTTCACGCCGGTATTGGCGGTGAGGATGGTGTAGCGCGTCCCCGCTGAAAAACCGCCGCCCGTCTTGGTGACCTGCACCGTGCCGCCGCCCAAGGTCGCGGTGCCGGTGGCGATGATGCGGTCGGCGTTGTTGGCCGCATCGATCTCGACCAGGTAGGTCGAGCCGGCAGCGAAGGCGACATCGCCGGCAACGTTGAGCGTCCCTGGGGAATTACCCGGCGACACGGTGCTGCCGGCGTTGGCAGCGATGCCGCCGACGGTGCCGCTGCCGCCCAGCAGACCGCCGCTGTTGACCGTCACCGTGCTGGCGATGGCGCCATTCACGATCAGACGGCCGGCGTTCACTGTGGTGGCGCCGGTGTAGGTGCTGGTGCCGGTCAGCTCCGTGGTGCCGCTGCCGTTCTGTTGCACAGCGCCGGTGCCGGAGATGGCGCCGGCGAAGGTCAGGGTGTTGGAGCGATTGAACGCCAGCGTGCCGTTGTTGGTCACGTCGCCGGTGATCGAGCCGGTGGCGCCGCCGTCGCCCAGCTGCAAGATGCCGGCGTTGATCGTGGAGCCGCCGCTGTAGGTGTTGGTGCCGGTCAGCACCATGGTGCCGGTGCCGTTCTGCTGAACGGCGCCGGTGCCGGAGATAGTGCCGCCGAGGGTCAGCGTGTTCGACCGGTTGACGGCGAGAACGGCGTTGTTAACCACGTTGCCCGTGATCGCACCTGTCGTGCCGCCGTTGCCGAGCTGCAAGATGCCGGCGGTGATCGTCGTCGGGCCGGCGTAGGTGTTGTTGCCGGTCAGGATCAGCGTGGCGGTGCCGGTCTTGGTGAGGCCGCCGGTGCCGCCAATCACGCCGCCGACCGTGAGATCGGCATCGGTCTGGAATGTGCCGCCGGCGGCGTTGAGCGTGACAGCGCGCGCCGTCACGAACGCGGCGGTATTCCGCAAGATGCCGCCGTTGAAGGTCAGACCGCCGCTGGCGTCGCCGAGATTGGCATCCGCCGATACCCAGAGCGTCCCCGCGTTCAGCAGCGTGCCGCCGCTATAGGTGTTGACGCCCATGAGCCTGGTGATGCCTGTTCCGTTGTGCTCGACAGCGCCGCTGCCGGAGATCACGCCGGAGAAGAAAACGGTATCGGACCAGTTGAAGGCGAGGATGCCATTGTTGACGACGTCGCCCTCGATCGAGCCGGTGGTGCCGCCATTGCCCAACTGCAGGCGGCCGGCGCTGATCGTGGTGCCGCCGCTATAGCTGCTGTTGCCGGTCAGGATCAGGGTGCCCGCGCCGGTCTTGGTCAGCGAGCCGCTGCCGCCGATCGCAGCGGCCAAGGTCAGGGTATCGGTGAAATTGGCGACGATCTGGCCATCGTTAAAGATCACCGGCGTCTCGATCGAACCGGCAAGCCCGCCGTCGCCGAGATTGAGCGTGCTGCCGGTACCGATGACCGTGAATCCCCCGGCGGTGACGACGCCGCCATCGGCGACCGTCAATGTGGCGCCACCCTGGGGACCTATCGCGAGCAGGTCACCGATCGCCCAGGTCGAACCGCTGCCCGTGACGGTCACCGATGAACCATCATCGATGCCGGCGCTGATCAGGCTGTTGAGGACACCGCCGCCGCTGATCGTCAGCGTGCCGGGATAGAAGGGACCGCCGATCAGCGTGAAATTGTGGACGGTCACCGTGGAGCCGGTGCCGGTGATCCGCATCGTATCTTCGACAAACAGGTCGCTGGTCTCCAGCCTGCCGCCGTTGGTGACGGCGAGCGTGCCGATCGCGACGCTGGTGGGTCCCGCTGCGGTGAACGAACCGCCGCTGATGTCGAGTGTGCCGCAACAGACAATCAGCTCGCCGCCGATGCTGCTGGTGCCGGTCAAGGTCAGCGTCCCCAGACCGCTCTTTTGCAAGGACCCGCCGCCCGTGATCGACCCGGAGAAAGTAGAATCATGATCGTTCAGCCCGACGATCAACGCCGAGTCGACTTCGATCACAACCGAGCCGGCACCGGCCAGAGAACCAGCACCGGCGGCCCCATTGGGGGAGTCGACACGCAGGGTGGCACCGGCATTGACGGTAAGGTCAGAGAACTGCGAGAGCGCATAAGGCTCCGCTGCTACCAAGGTGCCTTCGGCGATGATGGTCGGGCCATCGAACGTGTTGTTCCCGCCGAGGGTCAGGGTGGCGGTGCCGGTCTTGGTCAGGCCGCCGCTACCGCTGATGTCGCCATTGACGGTGAGGTCCGCATCGGTTCGGAACGTGCCGCCGCCGGTATCGAGCGTGACAGCGCGCATCGTCGTGAACGCGGCGGTGTTCTGCAGCGTGCCGCCGTTGAAGGTGATGCCGCCACTCGGATCGCCGAGATTGGCATCGCTGGAAACCGACAGCGTGCCGGCGTTGATGACCGTGCCGCCAAGATACGAATTGGCAACGATCAGCACCGTGGTCCCGGGTCCGTTCTGCTCGACGATGCCGGTGCCGGTGATCGGGCTGGCAATCGTGACTGTATCGGAACGATTGAATGCCAGGATGCTGTTGTTGATGAAAATGCCGTCGATGGAGCCGGTGGTGCCGCCGTTGCCCAGCTGCAGCCGCCCGTCGCTGATCGTGATGGCGAAGAGGTAGATCGGAGGATTGTCAGCCGTCAGCACCAATGTGCCGGCGCCGGTCTTGACAATCGCGCCGCTGAAAATCGGTGTGATCGTTCCGGCCTGCGTGGCCGTGCCGCTGGCGACATCGAGATTGATCGGCGCTCCCGGCACGGCGATGGCGATCTGATTGGTGATGGTGACGCCGTCCGCGTAGCCCAGCGTGGCGCCCGCATTCATGACGACGGTGCTGGTACCCAACGCCGAACTCGTGCCGGCGACCAGGGTGCCGAAGAAGATCTGGGTATTGCCGCTGTAGGTGTTGTTGCCGGTCAGGATCGTCGTGCCGCTGCCGAACTGCGTGACGACGCCCGTTCCGGAGATCGTGCCTCCGAAGGTCATGGTATCGGGGCGATTGAACGTCAGGCCACCACCGTCAAGGACGACGTTGCCGGCGATCGAGCCGCTGTTGCTGACGTTGTCGCCGAGCGCCAGCTGAGCGCCGGTGCGGATGGTCGTGACGCCGGTGTAGGTGTTGTTGGCCGTGAAGGTGATTGTGCCGGCCTGCACGTCGACGGCGCCACTGCCGGCGATCACGCCCGTGAACGTCAGGGCGTCACGATTGAATGCCAGCGTGCCGTTGTTGGTCACGTCGCCGACGATCGACCCGGTGGTGCCACCATTGCCGATTTGCAACGTGCCGGCGTTGATCGTGGTGCCGCCGATGTAGGTGTTGTCGGCAGTCAGGACCGTGGTGCCGCTGCCGTTCTGTTCGACGGCGCCGGTGCCAGAAATCACGTTGCCGAACGTGAACGTGTCGGAGCGGTTGAATGCCAGGACGGCGTTGTTGGTGATATCCGCGGCAATCGAGCCGGTCGTGCCGCCATTGCCGAACTGCAGGCGCCCATCGTTGATCGTGACACCGCTGACGAAGGTGCTGTCGGCCGTCAGGACCAGGGTGCCACCACCGGTCTTCACGACCGAGCCGCCGAGCGGCGCGGTGATCTCGCCAGCCTGCGTTGCCGCGCCACTGGTGACGTCGAGATTGATGACACCGGCGGGGCTGGGTATGGCGATCTGGTTGCTGATGGTGACACCATCGACATAGCCGAGTGTGGCGCCGTTGGCGACATTGACGATGCCAAGGCCCAATGCCGTGTTGCTGCCGGCAACCAGCGTGCCGGCGTTGATGTTGGTGGTGAAATGCGCGTTGTTTCCCGTCAGCACGGTCGTGCCAGTGCCGATCTGGGCGACTAAGCCGGCACCGGAGATGTTGCCGGCCAGCGTCAGGGTATCCGATCGATTGATCGAGAGAGTGCCCGCGATCAAGGGGAAGAGTGGACTTGCCAGGACCACGTCGCCGACAATCGAGCCCGTCGTGCCTCCATCACCCAATTGCAATACGGCACCGTTGATCGTCGTGCCGCCGGTGTACGTGTTGTCGGCGGTGAAGATGGTGGTGGGGGATGGGAGAGTAAAGCCAGCCTGCACGGTCACCGCGCCGTTGCCCGAGATCTGGGCGGCGAAGGTGTAGGGGATAGGGCTGAGGTGATTGAAATTGATCGTGCCGGTGCCGGCACCGAAGGTCACGGTGGCGGCGTTGAGCGCGCCGGGCAGGCCGCCGACGCCGATATTCAGGGTACCCGTCGAACCGGCCTGGTTGGCGATGATCACCGATCCGGCCGTCAGCGTGCTGCCCGTATCGAGGATCAGCTGGCCCGTGGCCGTATCGCCGACGATGACGGTGCCCGCCGAGGCCGCGGCACCGGCCACGGTTGTGGGATTCGGCGTGACCGTGTCGAGCACGACCGTGCCGGCGCTGGGCACCGTGGCCGGGGTCCAGTTGCCGGCGTCGAACCAGTCGCTCGAGCTGGTGCCGGTCCAGGCGGTTTGAGCTGTCGTGGGCGAAGGCGTCGCCGCCAACGCAATCAAACCGATCGATAGAAATGTGGTCGACTGCAACCAGGCATGCAAACGCAACCGCGGCGACATTGTCACCAACTCCCCCAAATGCCGGTGCTCCTGCGAGCCCCCAAATGCCGGCGGCGCGACATTTAGCGTGAGGCTGCGATTTTGTCCACACAATGTTGCAACCGTTGTTACGTAAGATCTGTGTGCCGAACACAACCCTCACCCGAACGGATGACGCGTGAGCGAGCACTCCTTTCTACAATGAGCCCGCCACCCGCCGCGCGACAGGCGCGGTGCCGATACGCGGGAGACAGCCATGAGCCAGTTGGTCATCAAATACGGAGCGCCCTGGGTTCAGACGGTGCTGGGCGGCGCCTGCGCCGCCATCATGTTGCTGGGCATCATGTCGACGGCACTATCACTACCGCGGCCGGAGCCGACGGCGGACGCGGCGCCGGCCGGCGCCTGGCGCGGTGATCCCGGCAATGCCTGGATCGCCGTTCACGCCGGCACGTTCAAGATCAGGAACGCCCGGCTGGAGGGCAGGGCGCTGGCGACCGCCTATTACGAGCGCGGCAACGCCTATCGCGCGATGCGCGATCTCGACAGCGCACTGGCCGACTACACGGTGGCGGTACAAACCGACACCACCTTCGCCGAGGCCCACGTCATGCGCGGCCTGGTCCATCAGACCATGGGCCGCATCGACCAGAGCATCGCCGACTACAGCGCCGCCATCGCCATCAACCCTGATCTCGCGGTGGCCTATTTCAATCGTGCCATCGCGCTTCACGGGCTGGGCCGCCTTCAGGACGCCGCCGCCGATTTCGCCCGCGCGGCCAAGCGCGGCCATGCCAAGGCGCGCGAGGCGTTGGACGAGCTCGGCGCACCCGCGGCCCAGGCCGAGCGTTAGCGGAGCGTATCTCGATCAGAGAGAAGCAATATGCGCCACCGCCATCGTCGTCCTGAGCGCAGCGAAGGACATTGCGGTACGCCATTCAAGGAATGCCGGCGCTGGTGATCATCAGCACCGCCGGCATGAAGCCAACACCGCAAGGTCCCTCGCTGCGCTCAGGACGACGAGAAGCCAGGATCTCGTCGGTTGCCCTCCGTTCCTCATCCTGAGCCTGTCGAAGGCCGGGGCACCTCCCCCTGGCGTGGGGAGGTGACTTCGTCACGCAGCCCGACGCCCTTGGCGAGCGCGTAGACGGCGGGGATCACGACCAGGGTCAGCACCATTGACGAGGCCATGCCGCCGATCATGGGCACGGCGATGCGCTGCATCACCTCTGAGCCGGTGCCGCTGCTCCACAGGATCGGCAGCAGGCCGGCCATGATGGCGACCACGGTCATCATCTTGGGCCGCACGCGCTCGACGGCGCCGATCATGATCGCCGCATGCAGATCGGCGCGGGTCAGCGCGCGGCCTTCGGCGGCACGCTGCCGGCTGATGTCCGCCAGCGCGTGGTCGAGATAGACCAGCATCACGACGCCGGTTTCCGCCGCAACGCCGGCGAGCGCGATGAAGCCGACGGCCACCGCGACGCTCATGTTGAAATCCAGCGCGTAGAGCAGCCACAGGCCGCCGACCAGCGCGAAGGGCAGCGACAGCATCACGATCAGGGTTTCGGTGAGGCGCCGGAAGTTGAGGTAGAGCAGCAGGAAGATCACGAGCAGGGTGATGGGCACGACGATCTTCAGCTTCGCCTCGGCGCGCTGCAGGTACTCGAACTGGCCGCTCCACACGGCATAGGCGCCGCCCGGGAACTTGATGTTGTCGCGTACAGCCTTCTGCGCGTCAGCGACATAGCCCGCCACATCGCGATCGCGGACATCGACGAAGATGTAGACGGCGAGCTTGGCGTTCTCGGTGCGGATCGACGATGTCCCACGCGCGAGCGCGATGCGCGCCACCTGACCCAAGGTCACCGTGCCGCCGTCCGGCAACGTGATCAGCGTATTGGCGGCGATGGCGGCCGGATCGCTGCGAAGATCGCGCGGATAGCGGATGTTGACCGTGTAGCGCTCGCGCCCTTCGACCGTGGTGGTCACGGTTTCGCCGCCCAGCGCCATGGCAATGGTCTCCTGCACCTCGCCGATCGTGAGCCCGTAGCGCGCCAGCATCATGCGGTCGGGCTCGACATTGAGGTAGTAGCCGCCCAGCACCCGCTCGGCGAAGGCGCTTGCGGTGCCTGGCACGTTGCGTACCACGGCCTCGATCTGCCTGGCGACCGCCTCCAGCTCGCCGAGATCGTTGCCCAGCACCTTGATGCCGATCGGGGTGCGGATGCCGGTGGACAGCATGTCGATGCGTGCCTTGATCGGCATGGTCCACGAGTTGGCGACGCCGGGGAACTGCAGCGACTTGTCCATCTCGGCAATCAGCTTGTCGGTGGTCATGCCCGGCCGCCATTGGTCCCTGGGCTTGAGGTTGATGATGGTCTCGAACATCTCGGTCGGCGCCGGGTCGGTGGCGCTGAGCGCGCGGCCGGCCTTGCCGAACACGGACTGCACCTCGGGGAAGGATTTGATGATGCGGTCCTGGGTCTGCAGCAGCTCGGCCGCCTTGGTGACCGACAGGCCGGGCAGGGCGATCGGCATGTAGAACAGCGTGCCTTCGTCGAGGTTGGGCATGAACTCGCCACCGAGCCTGGTGGCGGGGTAAAGCGACAGCGCGAGAATGCCCAGCGCCAGGGCCAGCACGAGCGTCTTGGCTTTCAGCACGCCCGCGATGATGGGGCGGTACAGCCAGATCAGCGCCCGGTTCAGGGGATTGCGCCGTTCCGGCAGGATGCGGCCGCGCACGAAGAGCAGCATCAGCGCTGGCACCAGGGTCACCGACAGGATGGCGGCCGACGCCATGGCAAAGGTCTTGGTCCAGGCCAGGGGCTTGAACAGCCGGCCCTCCTGGTCCTCCAGCGCGAAGATCGGGATGAACGACACCGTGACGATCAGCAGGCTGAAAAACAGCGACGGCCCGACCTCGATGGCAGCGGCGATAAGCACCTCTGTGCGGGGCGTGTCGGGCGCGGCGCGCTCCAGGTGCTTGTGCGCGTTCTCGATCATCACGATGGCGGCGTCGACCATGGCGCCGATGGCAATGGCGATGCCGCCCAGGCTCATGATGTTGGAGCTGATGCCCAGCCACCACATCAGGCCGTAGGCCATGAGCACGCCCACCGGCAGGGTGATGATGGCGACCAGCGCGCTGCGTACGTGCAGCAGGAAGATGATGCAGACCAGGGCGACGACGATGCTTTCCTCGATCAGTGTCTGCTTCAGCGTCGCGATGGCGCGGTAGATCAGCTCGGAGCGGTCGTAGACCGGCACCACCTTGGTGTCACCGGGGAGACCCGGGGCGATCTCCGCGATCTTCGCCTTGGTGGCGGCGATGACATCGAGCGCGTTCTGGCCGAAGCGCTGCACGGCGATGCCACTCACCACCTCGCCCTCGCCGTTGAGCTCGGCAATGCCGCGCCGTTCATCGGGCCCGAGCTCGACGCGCGCCACGTCGCGCAGCAGCACCGGCGTGCCGCGATCGGCTTTCAGCACGATCTGTTCCAGGTCGCCCGCACCGCGCAGATAGCCGCGGCCGCGCACCACGAACTCGGTCTCGGACATCTCGACCGTGCGGCCGCCGACATCCATGTTGCTGGCGCGCACGGCCTGCGCCACCTTCGACAGCGGGATGCCGTAGGACTTCAGGCGCAAGGGATCGATGACGATGTTGTACTGGCGCACGAAGCCGCCGACGCTGGCGACCTCCGACACGCCCTCGGCCTTGGCGAGCGCGTAGCGGATGGTCCAGTCCTGCGTCGAGCGCAGCTCGGCGAGGTTCCGCTGGTCGCTCAGCACGGCATACTGGTAGACCCAGCCGACGCCGGTCGCGTCGGGCCCCAGGCTTGGTGTCACGCCCGATGGCAGGCGGCGGGCGGCGAAGTTCAGGTACTCCAGCACGCGGCTGCGAGCCCAGTACTGGTCGGTGCCATCCTGGAAGATGATGTAGACGAATGACACGCCGAAGAACGAGAACCCGCGCACCGCCTTGGAATGCGGCACCGACAGCATCGCCGTGGTCAGCGGATAGGTGATCTGGTCCTCGACCACCTGCGGCGCCTGGCCGGCATATTCCGTGTAGACGATGACCTGCGTGTCGGAGAGGTCGGGGATGGCATCGAGCGGCACCCGCGTCAGCGCCAGGAATCCGGCGACGACCGCGAACAAGGTGCCGATGGCGATCAGCAGCAGGTTGCGTGCCGACCAAGTGATGACGGTCGCGATCATGAATCCTCCCCACGAAGTGGGGAGGTGG
>DATEIF010000629.1:0-3242 GCA_035279205.1 Vineibacter sp. | reverse complement strand
AGCCCACTGTGTCGCCGCTCATGCGGCCGAAGCCCGTCACGATGTTGCCGGCGTAGTCGGCCTGCAGCTCGAAGAAGTCGCCCTCGTCGCAGACCTTCAGGATCAGTTCCTTGATGTCGTAGGGCTTGTTGGGATTGGCAGGCACCAAGGTATCGAGCGAGGCATCGTCGCGCGTCGTGCTGTCGGCGGTCGGCCGATGCGGCGGCTTCTCGCGATTACTGAGCGGCAGAAAATCATAGAAGCGCCGCAGCTGCAGCAGCGCCTCGACGTCGTTCTCGAAGGCGAGATCGGCGACGCCCGACTTGGTGGTGTGGGTGACAGCGCCGCCCAGGTCCTCCTGCGTGACCGTCTCGTGCGTGACGGTCTTCACCACGTCGGGACCGGTCACGAACATGTAGGAGCTGTCCTTCACCATGAAGATGAAGTCGGTCATGGCCGGTGAATAGACGGCGCCACCGGCGCACGGCCCCATGATCATGGAGATCTGCGGAATCACGCCGGAGCTGGTGACGTTGCGCTGAAAGACGTCGGCGTAGCCCGCGAGGCTGTCGACGCCTTCCTGGATGCGGGCGCCGCCGGAATCGTTGATGCCGATCACGGGCAGGCCGTTCTTCACCGCCGTGTCCATGACCTTGCAGATCTTCTGGGCATGGGCATCCGACAACGCGCCGCCGAAGACCGTGAAATCCTGGCTGAAGACCATGACCGGCCGGCCGTTGATCGTACCGTGCCCGGTGACCACCCCGTCACCCGGGATGCGCTGGTTCTCCATGCCGAAATCGGTGCAGCCGTGCTCGACAAACATGTCGAACTCCTCGAAGGAGCCCTCGTCGAGCAGGACCTCCAGCCGCTCGCGCGCCGTCAGCTTGCCTTTGGCATGCTGCGCCTCGATGCGGCGCTCGCCGCCACCCAGTCGCGCCGCGGCGCGCTTGTTCTCCAGGAGCTGGAGGATTTCCTGCATCGTGCTTTCCCCGCACAGGTTCACGCAAGAGACCGGCCGCCCGGCGAACGCCGGGGGCGCGGCACAGTCGGCCGAAACGGCCGTTGCCCATAGCACTTGCCTGCACGGGTTGCTAAGCAGGATTCTGCGGATCGGCCCACAAAGGGGCTCTTTGCCCGCCGTTTGCCGCCCCGCCCTGCCTCGTCTTTCCGCAGTACGAACGCCGCGTCAGCGCCGCGGTGGTGCGCGCCGCGTTCTCGGCGCCGGCTTGGGCGCTGGTGCCGGCGGCGTGTCCTCGGGCGTCGGCTCCGCCTCGACCACGACAACCGGCTCGACGGCAACGGGCTCGATGGTGACGGGCTCGACGGTGACGGGCGTCGCCTCGACGACAGTGGTCGGTGCGACAACCGCTACCGGCTCGGCGGTCGCAGTGACAGGCGCCGCGAACAGAGCCTTGAACTCGTCGAAAGCCTCGGTGACGCGGGCGTTCAGGATATCGGCCGCCGCGACATTGGCCTGGAGCGCCAGGTCGGACAACGCGCGCAGATGCGTGACGGCCGAGGTGTAAATGTGCCACGCCGCATCGGCCTGCTTGGCGGCCCGCTCCTCGAACGAGGCGGCGGCCAGAACATCGCCGGCGGCCTTGGCGTAGTCGTCGACCGTCGTCTTGATCATGTCGCCCTGGCGTTGCGCCACGGCCTTGAAGCCATCAAAGGCAACCTGGTTGGCCGAGGTCAACGCAGCGGCATTCTTGCGATGCGTATCGAGCAACGCCTCGACGTTGAGCGACGGCACCTTGAAATCAACCCAGGGGGTTTGGAGTGAGCTCATGGTTGACGTCCTTTTTGCTGCATTGCAGCATTTGAATGCTGCGTCGCAAGAAGTCAAGCGACATATCGCCCTGCGATCAGGGCTTACGGTAGACGCAATCCCAGCTGTGATTGTTCACGAACCGCTCGAAATCGGTCCGGGCGCCGCGAAAAACGCTGCGATCGACCAGCTCGCCGGCGATCTTGCCGGGCGGGAAATCGGCGATCGGCCCGTTATCGCCGCTGGTGTATTGCCACAGGCTCCAGTCCGCCCAGGGCGACCCGGCGACCCGCGGCAGGATCATGCCGCCCCGCATCGGGTTGCCCATGGCATCGGTGCTGACCTTGTAATTGGCGATCCACAGCGGGTTGCGGCCGAGCAGCCCCCACAGGCCGGGGGTGCTGGCGATCTCGTCGCGCTGCTCGTGGATGAAGTTCTCGTAAGCGTAAACCAGCACGCTGCGGCCGGTACGGGCCATCGCGCGGCGCAGAAAGCGATCGACCTCGGCCGCCCGCATATAGTGGTCGGGATCGCTGCCGTGCGGCTCCCAGTCGATGGCCAGCACCACGCGCCGCTGCGAGGGCGCCAGCAGGTCGCACATCGCCTTCACCACGCGCAGGAAATCGTCGGCCTGCCGGTCGCCGGTGTCGGTCGGGGTCGCCCAGTGATACGCCCCCAGCCGCAACCCGGCGCGCGCAACCGACAGCATGCGGTCCGGGAACACGACATCGACATCGTTGGGGCCGCCCATGTCGCGGCCCAAGGTGGCGCGATGAATCACCAGGCCGATGCCGTGCCGGCTCTTCAGCGTATTGTCGATCGGTATGGTGTTATGGCTGGAGAGATCCAGAACCGCAGACGGATAGTCCCGGGGATGCAAGGGCGCTGCCGCCACCGGTCGTGTCGCGACAGCGCGTTGTTGTGCGACGGCCGGCAGGCTGGCGAGCAACGCGACAGACAATGCCACAACCCTGCCAACCACTGTACTCCCCCGTACTACGCATGAACGCGAACTGCGCTCTCTATACTACAGAAGGCGTGCCGTTCCCAGCAGCTCCAGGAACCGGGCGCCGGCATCGACGTCGCGCCGCAGGCGTTCCAGCCGCTGCGTGGCCTCGGAGTCCTCGCCCCACTTCTCGATCTCGTAGAGCGCGTCGAGCTCCGCCGCCTCGAACGCGGCGGACGACGTCAGTTGGCGTTCCGACACCGCCAGCGCCAGCACAACCGACCCCATCGCCGCCGTCAGGTTGAACAGCGCCGACAGGCCGAAATCACTATGTGCGGCAATCGCCTCAGCGAGCGCCGCAAGCGACGTTTCCGGCTGCGGCCGGTGCTGCACGCCTGCCGCCAGTTCCAGTCGCGCACCGTAGCGCTCAACGGCCCAGTCGAGCTGGGGCTGCCACACACGGGCTTGGCGCACGACAAGGTCGGTGGGTGCATCAGCGCGATAGCACAGCAAGTCGGAACCGGCATATTTGGCCGTATCGTCGAT
>DATEIF010000628.1:0-12562 GCA_035279205.1 Vineibacter sp. | reverse complement strand
TGCCGCTGCTGAAGGAGAATGGGCAGGCCATCAGCGCGCTCGCGATCCTGCCGGATGCATCGATCCTGGCGCGAATCGGCACCGTCTATGAAGCCGGCAAGGTTGTCCGGATCGTCGGTGATCAGGTCGAGGATGTTCCGGGCATCGCCTTGTTCGGTCTCAGTCCCGACCGGCGCAAGATCGCGCTCGCAACGGATGCCGGCGTGCGCGTCACCGAAGGCTGGCAAGGCCCTGAGCTGAGCACCTGTCCCTGGCCACGCGGCGATGAGGACCTGCCGCCGGCGCCGGCTGCGGTGCGCGCCGATCCAGCCAGACGCCCCGAACGCCTTGTGCCGTTTCCCGACAGCGACCGCGTGCTCTTCACCGGCGATGAGGGTGTCTTCGTGCTGGCACCCGACGGCGCCCGACGGCTGCTGCCCACGCACGAACAGGTCGACGCGCACTGGAGCTGGATCCTGGAGGAACATCCCACCGACGTGCCGCTGGGCGTCCCCGTCACGTCGATGGCACACGGCGCGGTATCACCGGACGGCGGACTGATCGCCGTCGGCTGCCAGGAAAGCCGGCATCTGGTCTTCGACCGCGATCTGCAGCGCATCGCCAGCGTCGGTCCGCACGGCGAATACCCGCACTATGCCCTCTTCAGTCGGGACGGCCGTACCGTCGCGTTCAACGCCTGCCATTTCTACAACGGCGCTACGATCGTCGTGCCGGTGGACCAGCTGCCCGGCCACGAGTCGGATTACTATGCCGAGGTCGACGCAATCACGGTGATCGAGCCGAGCGCGCGCGTCTATGCCGGCGTCGCCCGCGATGATGAATTCATTCTCGGCGACGCCAACGGCTATGTGCGGGCGGTCAGTCGCGCGGGCGAAGCACGCTGGCAACACTTCATCGGTTCGACCATATCGGCCATGGACATGAGCTCCGACGGCAAGACGCTGGTGGTGGGCACCTATGCCGGCTTCGTGTCGATCATCGACCTCGATGCCGGCCGCAAGCAACCATACCAGATCGGCACCGGCGATCACCTCGAGCGACGGCGCTGGCTGTTCTGGAAGACCGAAGAACGCCCGCTGGCGTGGTAGATCACGCCTCAGAAAATCTTCTTGAGCTTCTTCAGCGGGTCGGTGGGCTTGGGCTGCTGCTGTTGCGGTTGTTGTGGCGCAGCACCCGGCTGCTGGGCCTCGGGCTGGCCCTGCGGACGCACCGAGGCCGCGGCCGGACCGCGATCGACCGAGCGGCTCGGGTTGTCGACCGGTCCCTTCTGCTTGACGATCACATAGGGCGCCTGCGGCGACTCCTCGACGAACACGTTGGTGATCGCCACCATGGTCCACGCCGGCAGGTTGACGTCGGCCTCGGTGATCGCCCAGGCGCGGTTGCCGTCGACCCGCAGATCCTTGGTGTGCAGGTTGCCGTTGCGGATGGCGATGGTGCCAGCCACCGGTCCGGTGCGGTTGGCGAAGCGCTCGTTGGCCACCTTCAGCGCCGCGCGCAGGTCGCCCAGCTCATCGCCGACGCCGCTGCCGCCGGTGATCTTGTCGAGGCGCTTGCCCAGGCCCTTGAGCGCGCTGCCGGCCAGCTTGCCGCCCAGCTGCTCCTCGGCGCTGGCATTGAAGCGCACGTTGCCGCTGACTTTGCCATCGCCGTTCAGGCTCGCGATGATGTCGGCCGTGCTGGCGAGGCTGCCGCTCAGCGCCAGGTTGACCGAGACTCCACCGTCGACGCGCTTGGTGTCGCCCAGCGCGCGGGCGGCCGTGCCGACATTGATATTGCTGGCGGCCAGCTTCGCATCGAAGCTGCTGTTGAGCGCGCTCAGCGTGCCGCTGAGATCGATCGTGCCGCCGTAAACGCCGCCGGCCAGGCGCGCGATGGTGAGCACACCGCCCTTCAGCGATGCCTTCAGCACGGCGTTCTCCAGCCGCCACGGCGCCTTGCTGATGACCGGTGCCGCGATGTCGACGTCGGCGTCGATGCCCTTCATGAACGCGAGGTTGATCGGCGCCTTGGAGTGGCGTGCGTCGCCCGAGCCGCCCGGTGATCCGCCGCCGGCCGCGGGCTTGCCGCCGTTGCCCTGCCCGGTGAGCTGGTCGATGTTCAGCTCGCTGGTCTTGACGTTGGCGGTGATGCGCGGCACCTGGCCGCCCAGCGCAGCGGTGACCGCGCCGTTGCCCGTCACGCCCTTGGCCGAGAAGTTGCCGTTGAAAGCGACGGTCTTGGTGTCGCCTTTCACCGCGCCGCTGGCGCTGACAGCGCCCATCCCGTCGCCGGCCTTGTCGTTGCCCAGCGCCGTCAGCAGCTTGTCGAGATCGTTGGTCTGGAAGCTGAAGGCCGACAGGTCATAACGCGGGTTGCCGGCGGCCGGCGTCACCTTGCCGGTCATCTTGAGGGTGGCGCCCAGGGCATGGATGGTGAAGTCGCGGAATACGAGATCCGCCGCGGTGCCGGCGACGCCGCCCTGCAGCGACACCGTGCCGATCTGGCCTTTTACCGGCGAGCTGGCGCCGGCGAGCTTCAACAGCCGGTCGGCGTCGCTGGTCTGCACGTTCACGGCGAGATCGAAGCTGGGCGTCGTCGTCAGCTGGGCGACCGAGCCCTTCACCGCCACCGACGCGCCGGCCACACTGCCGATGCGGCTGTCCCCGAAGGTCAGGCGCCCGTCGCGGTACGTCACGTCGGCGTCGATCGCTTCGATGCGCTCACCGTTGTAGACGACGCGGCCGATCTTGGCTTTGACGCGCGCATCCAGCGCCGGCGGCGGCGCGGCAGCATTGGGCGTCTTGCCCGAGGGCGCGCCGGCGGCCGGCTTGTTGCTGCCGGCGCTCGCCGCCTTCTTGGGCAGGTAGGCATCGACGTCGATGGTGTCGGCCTGGAAATCGGCCGTGATGCGCATCGGCGTACCGAGCGCCACGGTCGCCCCGCCGCGGGCTGTCATGCCGTCGAGCTGTACCGTGGCATCGCTGATCGCAAGCGCGTTGCCCTGCGCCGACTGCAGCTTGCCCTTGAACGAAAAGGCGGCCAGCTTGTCGGCCGGCACCTGCGCCACGTCGACCTTCAGCCAGTTCAGCGTCTCGCGCAGCTTCGGGCCGGCCAGCGCGATGTCGCCGGTGTAGGACTTGCCGTCCGCACCCGCCGTCATGGTACCGGCGAGTTGCGCATTACCCGGCAGCAGCGCCTCGATGCGCCGTACCGCAAGCTGGCCGTTCTCCAGCGCGACATCGGCCAGCAGCTTGCGCACGGCAGCGCCGTTGTAGGTGATCTCGGCCGCATCGAGGACCAGCTTGACGGCAAGCGCATTGGGCGCCGCGACCGGCGGCGTCCCGGGACGGCTGGTGCCGGGGCTCGGCTTCGATGGCGTCTGCGGGGCTTCGGCGACGCCGCGCCACTTGTCGAGGTCGAGCTTGGTGAAGGACAGCTTGCCCTCGACCCTGGTCGCGGGCTTGAGCGCCACGCTGAGCGATCCGCCACCCTGATCGTCGCCCAGCGCCAGCTTGAAATCGCGGGCGCTGAAGGCGTCGGCCGAGGCTTCGACGGCACCCTCGAACGACACCTTGCGCGCCAGCGCCGGCGGCACGTCGGGCCGCGGCAGCACGGCCGCCATGGCAAGGCCACGAACGAACGCCGCCAGGTCGCTGGCCGTCAGCTTGGCGGTGCCCGCAAAGCGCGCTGCCGGTGTCAGATCCGAGGCCGTGCCGGCCAAGCGGGCTTCGCCGTCGGCGGTCTTGATCATCAGGTCGACCGGCACGCCGTTGGTCGCCTTGGCGCCGACCTTGCCGTCGAGGCTGACCAGCACGCCGTTGACGGTGAGCGAGCCGGACGCCGCGAACGGCCCCTGCTGCAGCGACGCTGCCGACAGGGTGAGGTCCATCTGTTCCAGCCGATACTCGCGCTTGGCTGCGGCGTCGCTATAGGTGAGCGTGCCGTGCTCGATCACCACGCGGTTGATCGCGACGGTGAACTTGCTGCCGTCGCTGGCCGTGGTGGTCGTCGTGTTGCCGGGCGTGCCGCTCGCGGGGGGCGGTGGCGCCGTGCCATCGCTGCGCTTGAAATCGTAGTTGGCCCGGCCGTCGGCCCCGACCTCGATCGCGATCCGGGGTTCGATCAACCGCAATTCGCTGATCTCGACGCGGCGCGACAGCAGCGGCAGCACCGCAACGCCGGCGCGCACCGACTTCAGCTCGACCATCTGGGGCGTCTTGCCGCCCGGCGCGTTGGCAAAGCGGACACCCTCGGCCGACACCGACGGGACGGGCAGGATCGAGAGCTTCAGCGGCCCATCGATCACCAGGTCGCGGCCGGTCGCCTCCTTGGCGCCGGCGATGATCTGCGGCTTGAAGATGTTGGGGTCGACCAGGAACGGGATCGCGAGCGCTGCCACGACCAACAGCCCAACCGCCGCGCCGACACCGATCAGGATCTTCTTCATGGACCCGTCCTTGCCTCGGGGACGCGGGTTGGCGCCCCGGCCTCAGTGTAGGATAAACACCGAAGAATAGCGGCGACTTTATGGTTCCTGCAGAGGCACGACATGGCCGACGTTGTGAATTTACGACAGGCCCGCAAGCGCAAGGCGCGGCTGGAGCGCGAGCGTACGGCCGAAGCCAATCGCTTGAAGTTCGGCCGGCCCAAGGCCGAGACGGCGCACAACCGGCTGGAAAAGGCGCGGACCGATCGCGCCCATGAAGGCCACCGGCGCGACGACGCGCCGGACGAGTGACGTCAGGCGCGTGAGACGCGGCGCGTGGTGGCGCGCTCGAAAGCGAGACGCTCGAAGAAACGGCGGGTTTCGGGGCTGGCGCCTTCGCCCGCCACCGCCCGCACGCTGCTGAGGTCGAGCCGCCGGCCGCTGGCGACGTCGACCAGCGCCGGCTCGACGCGACTGCCGGTGGCGACGTTCTCCAGTTCCATCGGCCGGCCGTCCTGCGCCGCGGCGCCGAAGCGATCGCCCCATTCCTTCAACCCGACGATCACCGAGAACAGGGCCGCGCCCTTGTCGCTCAGCCGGTACTCGTAGCGCACCGGCCGCTGCTGATAGGCGATGCGGCGAAACACGCCGGCCTCGACCAGCGCCTTCAGTCGCGCAGTCAAGACGTTGCGTGCAATACCGAGGTTGGCCTGGAACTCATCGAAGCGGCGCACGCCGTACATCGCGTCGCGCAGGATGAGAAGCGTCCACGGGTCGCCCACCACGTCCAGCGCGGCGGCGATCGAGCAGTTCATGTGGGCGAAAGACGTGCGTCGCATGCGCGCGAGTATACGACAGCACAGCGAGTGCGCAATTCAGCCCCGTGCAAGGTTTTTCGGACCACGGGCTGGCGCACGCGACCGGAAATCGGTCTCACGCCGTGGTAAATATCTCGACCGGATCGGGCACCCCGCGCAAGCGGTGACGGCCCAGCGAGCGCATCGGACGCGGACAGACACGATTGAAGTCCGCCGAGGCCAGCACCGGCACCTTCAGCACCTTGGTCATCGTCTCCAGCCGGGCGCAGCGGTTCACGGCCGGCCCGATGACGGTGAAATCGAGCCGATCCTCGGTGCCGACATTGCCGAACGTGACCAGCCCGACATGCAGGCCCACCCCGAAGCGGATCGCTTCGCGGCCGGCCTCGACGCGGCCCGCGTTCACCTCTTCGATGACCGACAGCGCCTCGCGCGCGGCATCGACGGCGCCCGATGTGGCATCGGGCAGGAACATCGCATCGTCGACCGGGAAGATCGCCATCACACCGTCGCCGATGAACTTCAGGATCTCGCCGCCATGCTTCCTCAAGGCCACGCCGATCGCCTCGAAGTACATGTTCAGCATGTCGAGCAGCTCGTCGGCCGGCAACCGCTCGTTCAGCCCCGTGAAGTCGCGCAAATCCGAGAACCACAGCACGGCGTTGATGCGATCACCGTCGCCGCGCTTGACCAGCCCATCGAAGATGCGCCGGCCGGTCTCGGGACCGATATAGGTCTGGATGACGGTGCGCGCCACCAGCCGGGTGATGTGCATTTCGATCACGGCGCCGGCGTGATCGATCAGCCGCCGCAGGGCGGCGAGATCGTTGTCGCTGAAACCCTCCGGCCGATCCGTGGCGAAGGTCGCGATGGGCAGCAGCCGGCCGCGGCTGGTCTGCATCGCCATGCCAAAATAGTCGGTGCCGCCCTCGGCCTTGACCTCGTGCAGGGTGATGTGATGCTTCTCGGTCAGGTCGTCGAGCCGATAGCGGACTTCGGGGCCGCGCTCGCGAATCTCCTGCACCGGGCTGCCGATATAGGCGCCGGTGTATTGAATGCCCTGCCGACGGTGAATCTCGTTGACCTGGACGGCCTGGTCTCGCCGCCAGATGACCCCCATGGCCTGCAGCTGCGGGTGCAACAGTTCCATGCCGAGATAGAAGCGCGAGACCGGGATACCCGCTGTGATGGTGTGGTCCATCAGCTTGCCGATGAACTTCGGCAATTCAGGCTCGAGCCGACCTTCCCGTGCGATCCAGTCGATGACCGGGTCGAGCCGGGTCCCGTGGCTCAGGGCAACGTCCATCACGTTCTCGTCCTCCACGCGCCTCCTACCACAGGACGGCGGCGCGTTCGAGGAAACCGTTAGCGCAACGACGAAGCCCCTCGGGCCAGCAGGGGAATTGCTGCCGTTCTAGCCGGCCAAAGCCGCCTGCGACTCCTCGCCGGCGGTGCGGTAAGCCGTGCTGGTGGTCAGATCGGCGATCTTGTCGATGTTCTGGGCGACGTCCTCGATGGTCGGCTGGCCGGCAACACGCACACCGGGGCCCTCGCGGTACTCGACCCGTGAGAAATAGCCCACGCCGGCGGCCCAGATCTCGCCGGTGCGGGTGCACTGCTCGCTGCACAGGTAGCCGACCATCGGCGACACCAGCTCCGGCTTCATGCGGGCGACGACCTCGGCCGGCATCAGGTCCTCGGTCATGCGCGTGCCGGCAACCGGCGCCAGGGAATTCACCATGATGTTGTACTTCTGCCCTTCCAGGCGCAGCGTGTTCATGAAGCCGACCAGCGCCAATTTGGCCGCCGAGTAGTTGGTCTGGCCGAAATTGCCATAGAGGCCGGAGTTCGACGACGTCAGCACGACGCGTCCGTAGGCCTTCTGCCGCAGGATCGGCCACGCCGCGTGCGTAACATAGACCGACCCCATGAGATGGACCTGAAGGACGAACAGGAAATCGTCCATCGACATGTTGGGGAACGACTTGTCGCGCAGGATGCCGGCGTTGTTGACCACGATGTCGACCGTGCCGAAGGCATCCACCGCGGTCTTGACGATGTTGGCCGCCGCCTTCTGCTCGGCGACGCTGTCGTAGTTGGCCACCGCCTGGCCGCCGGCCGCCGTGATCTCGGCCACGACCTTGTCGGCCACCGCGTTGTCGCCGCCGCGGCCGTCGCGCGCGCCACCGGGATCGTTGACCACCACCTTGGCGCCGCGCGACGCCAGCAGCAGCGCATGCGCGCGTCCCAGCCCGTTGCCGGCGCCGGTCACGATGGCAACGCGGTTGTCGAAGCGGATGGTCATGGTGTTCTCTCCCGACATGAATGAAGGTTCAGCGCACCGGTTGTTCCATGACGCGTGCCATAGCTCAAGAGGGCGGATCGCTGGCCAAACCACCAGCGCGACCCTAGGCTTCCGCGCCCAACAGGAGCCGCCCGCATGACCGACACGACCATTACCGCCCTGCGCACCACACTGCTGAACATCCCGTGGGCCGGCGAGCCGCCGGCCAACGGCATCATGCCGCCGACCCACCGCGAACTGCTGGTTCTGGAGATCGAAACCAAGGGCGGATTGACCGGGATGGGCTACCTGCAGCCGCTGTCGGGCGGCCTGCACACGATCGACGCCTGCCTGAAGGAGATGGTGGCGCCCGCGATCCTGGGACGCGATGCCAGCGAGATCGAGGGCATCTGGCAGGCTCTGTGGCGCAGCACCTACTGGGTCGGCCGCGGCGGCATCGCCACCTTCGCGTTGTCGGCCGTCGACATCGCGCTATGGGACATTCTGGGCAAGCGCGCCGGTCTGCCGCTCTATCGCCTGTGGGGCGCCTGCCGCGCAGAAGTGGCGGCCTATGGTTCGGGCGTGTGGCGTGGCCTGGGTCGCGACGGCATGATCGACAAGGCGCGGCACTTCACCAGCATGGGCCTGAAGGCGATCAAGATGCAGGCGGCCCATATCCGGCCCTGGCGCGAAGACGTGAAGAACGTCCACGCCATGCGCGAGGCGCTGGGACCCGACGTCGACATCATGGTCGACGTCAATATGGGCTGGACCGCCGACACCGCGATTCAGGCCGGCCACCACTTCGACGAGGCCGATATCTACTGGATGGAAGAGCCGGTGGTGTGCGAGGACTTCGCCGGCTATCGCCGCGTGGCGCAAGCGCTGAAGACCCGCGTGGTGGGCGGCGAAAGCCACTTCACGCGCTTCGACCTGCGACCCTTCTTCGAGCATCCCTCGACGCCCATCCTGCAGCCCGACCCCATGCGCGGCGGCCTCACGGAGCTGCGCAAGATCGCCGCCGTCGCCGATACGTGGGGGATCCAGATCGCGCCTCACCTGTTCCACGAACTGCTGGTGCACCTGCTCTGCTCGATCCCCAATGCCAGCTACCTTGAGTACATGGACTGGAACGACGATCTGTGGATCACACCAGCGATCCCGGTGAACGGCGTGCTGAAACCGTCGGAGGCACCAGGCCATGGCGTGCGCTTCAAGACGGAGGTCCTGAAAGACCATCGCGTCGGCGGCAGCGAGATCATGCGCTGACGATGCGTACGTCGCCGCCGTCAACCGCCGGATCGATGCCGCCGCTACGGCATCCCAGGCCGGCCAGGGTGACGGCGACGGCGCGATCGAGCGGTGTATGCGGCTCGGCACCCAGGGCCGCGACCAGCTTGGTGTTGTCCAGGGTCACTGACTGCCGCCAGAGATACTGCATTTCCAGCATCTCGCGAAACGTGGTCACGAGGGGGGCCAGGACCCGGATCGCCATCCAGGGCAGCGATCGGATCGGCAGCCGTGGGTCGCCCACCACGCGGCGGATCGCCTCGGCGATCTCGATCCCGCGCTCGAACACGTGGCCGCGAAAGTGGAACACGTCGAACGCTGCCAGCGCGTCACCGCGTTCGATCAGCTGCACGATGGCTTCGGCGAGGTCCGGCAGATAGGCCCAGGCGTGCCCGACGTCGGGACGACCGGGATAGACGACGGACCGGACCGGCTTGCCTGGTTTCACAAGGCCCTGCGCGAACCAGCTGTTGCCGGCGCGGGGACCGAAGAAGTCACCGGCGCGTACGACGAGCGTGCGAACACCACGCCCTGCGGCAGCTTCCAGCCGCCGCTCCATCTCGACGCGGATGGCGCCCTTGCGCGTGTGCGGGTTCTGCGGTGACGTCTCGCGCAGAGACGGAAAGGCATCGGGTCCGAAGTTGTAGATGGTGCCGGGAAACACGATCCGGGCACCGGCGGCCTCGGCGGCGGCGATGGTGCTGTCCAGCATCGGCAGCGCCAGTCCACGCCAGTTCCGGTAGCCGGGCGGATTGGCGGCATGAACGATGAGCTGCGTCCCCGCAGCAGTGGCAGCGACATCGGCCGGGACCATGGCGTCGCCGGGAACCCAGTCCAGCGACCCAAGTTCCGCGAACCGCTGGGCAGCCACAGCCGGCCGCCGGTGCATCGCCCGCACCCGCCAACCGCGCTTGCCGAGATTGAGCGCAACTTCGGCGCCGATGCCGCCGGTTGCGCCGATGACGAGGGCCGTCCGTTTATCGCTCATCGCGTTCTCCTGTCGTCGATACCGACAGGAAGATGGGCTCGACCGGCGATAAAAGGAATTGTATGAAACTGTAGGGTTATTATAAAAATTTGTATGGAACCGAGCTGGGAGCACTACCGGTCTTTTCTGACAGTCCTGCGCCATGGCAGCCTGTCGGCGGCCGCGCGTACGTTGAAGCTGACCCAGCCCACCATCGGTCGCCACATTGACGAGTTGGAGCAGACGCTGCGTCTGGCGCTGTTCACGCGATCGCGACAAGGCCTTACACCGACGGACGCCGCCGTCGAGCTGCGGCCGCACGCCGAAGTGATGGAAGCGGCGGCCGGCGCATTGGTCCGCGCCGCATCCGGTGCCGCCGACCAGGCGCGCGGCGTGGTCCGGCTGACGGCGAGCGAAATCATCGGGGCCGAGGTGTTGCCGCCGATTCTCGCGACATTCCGCGAACGCCATCCCGAGATAGCCGTGGAGCTGGTGCTGTCCAACCGGACCGAGGATTTGCTGAAGCGCGAGGCCGACATCGCCGTGCGCATGGTGCGTCCCTCGCAAGCGGCGCTGGTGAGCCGCCACCTCGGGCACGTGACGTTGGGCCTGCACGCGCATCGCCGGTATCTCGCCGCGCACGGCCGACCGCAGACCATGGATGAGCTCACGCGGCACACGATCATCGGCTTTGACCGCGAAAGCGCGGTTGTGCGCCATCTGCAGGATCTCGGGCTCACGCTGACGCGCGAGCTCTTCGCGCTGCGCTCGGACAGCGACCTCGCCCAGCTTGCGGCGATCCGCGCCGGCTTCGGCATCGGTGCGTGCCAGATCGGGATTGCGCGCCGGGATGCCGAGCTTGTGCATCTGCTGCCCGAGCACTTCGCCTTCCAGCTCGGGATCTGGATCGCCATGCACGGCAACCTGCGCGCCAGCCGGCGCATGCGGCTGATGTTCGACCATCTGGCCACCGGCCTTTCCGACTACATCGCCTCGGCACGCCCGCGGCGCCGCCGCTAGGATCCATTCGGCACAGGGCGTCGCGGCAAGACGTTCACACACGGACCTCACCCTGAGGAGCGAGCGCAGCGAGCGTCTCGAAGGGTGGGCGACCGCACGATCGGCGCGACCGTAGCTGGAACGGTCAGACGAAACTGTAGCCCATCCTTCGAGACGCCGGCTGCGCCGGCTCCTCAGGATGAGGATTGCTGACAGCCTGCCGCCAACTGCAAATCCGCTTTGCAGCTTCGGCATTGCCTTCGCGACACTGCTGACGCACCCTGCCGGCGGCATATGAACGACCATTTACCTCGGGGCGCACGCCGCCGCACGAAGCCGCAGGAGAGCCGGCCATGAAGCTGATGTGGTTCCATCTGATGCCCTATACGGAGCTGCCCGACGACTTCAACCAGAAGCATCCGTCGGTCTGGGTCGACATCCATTCGTCGCTGTTCGATCCAAGGCGCGCGCATCACATGTACAACGACTTCATGGACGAGCTCGAGTTCGCGGCCGACTGCGGCTTCGACGCGGTCTGTGTGAACGAGCATCACTCCAACGGCTACGGGCTGATGCCCTCGCCCAACCTGATCGCCTCGTCGCTGGCGCGGCGCACGACCGACACGGCGCTGTGCGTGATGGGCAACAGCCTGGCGCTCTACAATCCGCCGACGCGGGTCGCCGAAGAGTTCGCGATGATCGACTGCATCTCCGGCGGCCGGCTGATCGCCGGCTTCCCGGTCGGCTCGCCGATGGATACCTGCTTCGCCTACGGCCAGAACCCGAGCCTGCTGCGCGAGCGCTACTATGAAGCGCACGACCTGGTGAAGAAGGCGTGGACCGAGAAGGACACCTTCGCGTTCTCCGGTCGCTTCAACCAGCAGCGCTACGTCAACATCTGGCCGCGGCCGATCCAGAACGATCCGCATCCGCCGATCTGGATCCCCGGCGGCGGCTCGGTCGAGACATGGCGCTGGTGCGCCGAGATGGACTACGTCTACTGCTACCTGTCGTACTACGGCTACAAGGCCGGCCTCTCCACGATGCAGGGCTTCTGGCGCGAGATGGAGAAGCTGGGCAAGGACCGCAACCCCTACCGCGCCGGCTTCCTGCAGTTCGTCGGCGTCGCCGAAAGCCGCGAGCAGGCGCTGGAACTCTACACCGAGCCGGCCGAGTACTTCTACGGGCGCTGCCTGCATGTCGATGCGCGCTTCGCGATGCCGCCAGGCTACACCACCGAGGCGACGCAGCGTGCCGGCATCCAGGGCATGGTGGCACAGGCGGCCAACGCCGCCAGTTCGGGCGGCGACAAGAAGAAATACCGCGCCCGCACGATGAAGGAGATCGTCGACGACGGCTACGTGATCATCGGCTCGCCCGACGAGGTGGTCGAGCAGGTACGCCACATCGCCACCACGCTCAATGTCGGCCACCTGATGCTGCTGCTGCAGTACGGCAACATGAGCAAGCAGCTCACGCAGCACAACACCCGACTGTTCGCCGAGAAGGTGATGCCCAAGGTCAAGGACCTGTTCTCCGACTGGGAGGACCGCTGGTGGCCCAAGCCGATGGACCGCAGCCAGCGCGCCGCGGTGCCCGCCTTCCAACCGCGTCTGGCCGCGGAGTGATGGCGTTGTCCCCTCTCCGCCCGCGCAGCGGGGGGAGAGGGAGGGGCCTGCGCGCAGCGCGGGAGGGTGAGGTGGGTGGCGCTATCGGTCGCGCTCCTTCCACCAAGACCTCCTCAGGCCCCACCACTCACCTCACCCTCCCATCGCTGGCGCGATGGGCCCCTCCCT
>DATEIF010000627.1:0-9482 GCA_035279205.1 Vineibacter sp. | reverse complement strand
ACACGATGCGCGCCGCGGCACCGGTGAACTGGCCGATCGACAGGACCAGGCCGGCGATGGCGAGGTCCAGCCCGATGCGCTCGACCAGGTAGACCACGAGGAAGGCGCCGAATGTGACCTGCATGGCGGTGAACACCAGCGACACCAGCGCCAGCCGCCGCCAGTCGCGATTCGCCCACACCAGGCGGATGGGAGACAGAAGGTCCCGCAACGCCGAAACGAGTCCCGGCCCGTCACTGCCGCGTTCGATATCCAGCATGGGACGCAAGGGCTCGATGAGGATGGCCAGTGCCAGGCAGCCCAGCGCCACGATCCAGGCCGCGCCGTGCCAGCTGCCCAGGGCGATCAGCGCCGGTATCGCCAGCCCCGCCACCATGTTGCCCAGCGGCACGCCGGTCTGCTTGACCGAGAACGTCACGCTGGCCAGGCGCGGCGGCGTCACGCGCGCCAGTACCTGCGAGCTGGAGGGCGTCGGCGGCCCCATGCCGAAGCCCATCGCCAGCGCTGCGGGGATCAGCAGCCATACCGAGCCCAGGCCGAAGATGACCAGCGCCGTGGCGCAGCACGCCAACGCCACCTGGCTGACCCGCACCGCGCCATAGCGCGCCGCGGCCAGCCCGCCCACCGACGAGGACAGGACGGCGGCGCCATAGACGAAGGCCATGAAGTAGCCGATGTCGTTGCGTGAGACGCCGAGCGCCGGCGCGGCGATCGGTGCCATCACCGGGATCGACTGGACGGCGAACGAGCTCATCACCTGGATCGCCAGCATCGCCGCGACGGCCCACAGATAGGTGCGTGCGCCGGCAGGCGCCGTCGCGGTGGTCATGGCCTCTACCGCTCGCCGCGCCGCAGCAGCCAGGTGATACTGACGGCGCTCAGCCCCGTCGCCACGGCCATGATCGCGAAGCCGGCGGCGTAGGAGTGGGTCGCGTAGAGAATGCCGCGGAACAGGACCGGCCAGATGACCGGGCCGAGGAAAACGAAGAACGATGTGGCGCCGACGAATTCGCCGGCGCGTCCGGGCGGCGCGCGCCGTGCGCATTCCGAGATGAAGACGCCGTTCCAGCCGATCGCCGTGCCGCCCAGCACGACGGCGACGCCATGCAACAGCCAGGATGGCCAGCCGCCGTGCGCTGCCGCCATCGCCAGCCCGCCCAGCGCCATGATGCCGCCCAGTGCCACCAGCATGGCCAGCGGCCGGCGCGTGGCGTCGGCCAGCGCGCCCCAGAACACACGGCCGACCATGCCGGCTGCGGTGGCGAATGACAGCAGGATCCCGGCCGCGACGTAGTCGAGCAGCAATCCGTTGACCCCGTAGAGGACCGTGAAGTTCACGATCGTCGCCTGCATGGCGGAGAAGAACATCGCCGCCAGGCACAGGCGGCGCAGCACAGGGTCGGACCACGCCAGTTTCAGAGGGTCGACGATCTGCTGGTACGTCGGCAGCAGCCGGCCTGTCGCGACGCTGCCGGTGTCATAGAGCGGGCGCAGCGGTTGCAGCGCCAGGGCAGTCATCACGCAGATGCCGGCGATCGCTGCCGCGACCGCCTGCCAACCGTGTAGCTCGACGCTGATCGGGATCAGTGCGCCGGCCAGCGCGTAGCCCAGCGGCACACCGCTCTGCTTGATCGAGAACGTGAGGTTCGACAGGCGCGCCGGCGTGACGCGCGCCAGGATCTGCGAGCTGGCCGCGGTCAGCGGTCCGCCGCCCAGCCCCAGGATGATCGCCGACAGCGCCGCCAGGGCGACATGCCCCGACGCCAGCAGCAGGCACGCCATCGCCGAGATCGCGAGCCCGCACTGGGTCAACCGGATCGGCCCCAGCCGCAGCGCCATCGGACCACCGGCCATCGCCGCATAGATCGAGACCAGATAGACCGCTGAGACGTAGTAGGCGACGTCATCGGCCGCGACTCCCAGCGCCGGTGCCGCCGCCGGCGCCAGGATGGCGGCGATGTTGAAGGCCGTGGTCGACAGCATCTGCACCGCCGTCAGCGACAGCACGGCGATGATGTAGAGACGCGTATCGTGGGGAGCGGGAACGGCGGTCGTCGTCATGCGACGGGAAGGATGTAGGCGGGTGACCCTACCATCCTGTCCTGCCGATGTAGTGAAGAACCTTGCAACGCTGCCGTGCGCCGCTTGATCTTGCGCGTAGCGCCCGGAGCGCGGGCGTCCCGCCCGCATTCGCCCGTAGCGTAAGCGAAGGGCGAAGCTTCCCTGAGTCGTCCTTCTATGTATAGGGATCCCTTCCTCCAGACGCCGTGAACGCGCCAAAATCAGGCGCGGCGGGGCGCGCTGCTCCATCGCCAATCCTGCGGACGTTCGACGAGCCTGGCCTTGACGGGATTGTTCTCGACGTACGCGATTATCGTGGCGAGATGACCTTCATCGCGCACATAGCGGTCGAAGTAATCCGCGGCCCACAAGCGGCCATTCCTGCTTAGAATGGTGTTGATCGCCTTGGCGGTGAACGACTTCCACGAGTGAACGATTCCTGGGAGCGAGTGCCGTCCGTCGCATTCGATCAGGGCATGCACGTGATTGGGCATTATGCACCAGGCCAGCAGTCGATATCGGTCGCCATCGAGATGCAGCAGGGCATTTTCGACAACAGAGGCACAATCGTCCTGTCGAAGGCAGCAATCACCGTAGCTGCCGTCAAGAAGCTGGTCGATCCGCCGTCGCCGCGCCACGTCTGCCACTGGAGGCTGGGCAAGCGAGGCAGGTAGACTATCGCCCAGCCGGAAAGTGACGGACTGGACGAGGTCAGGATCATCCAGATGGGGCAGATAGCCCCTCGAATGCCAGCCTTTCGGTTCAGCAGACATGCCGTAGCCCTTCCGACATAAGGCTGCGTGAAGGGCCAGAGGCTTGTCAGCAAGTGCGCTCAGCGCTCACGGCCGCCAATTTCGCCCTCCGCTTGCGCTGCGAGCGAATGCGGGCGGGACGCCCGCGCTCCGGGCGCTACGCGCAAAACCCTCGCCGGACCTCAGCGCCGTCCGCTGCGGCGTGCCGGCTTGCCGCGCGAGCCCGAGCCGGTCTTCACGCCGCGGAAGGTGCGCGAGTTCTGGACCTTGCCGTACGGCGTCGGCGCGGCGGTGCCGGCCGCTCCGGCCGTCGAGCGCGGCGCGACGGCGCCGGGCGGCAAGCCGAGGTCGTTCTCCTCCAGGCGGCGGATCTCGTCGCGCAGGCGCGCCGCCTCCTCGAACTCGAGGTTGCCGGCCGCCTCGCGCATGCGCTTCTCCAGCTCGGCGATGTGGGTCTGCAGGTTGTGGCCGATCAGCTGCACGTCGCCCGAGACGCCGGTGTCCACCGTATAGTGATCACGCTCGGCGACCGACTGCAGCACCTCGTTGATGTTCTTGCGGATCGAGGCCGGCGTGATGCCGTGCTCATCATTGTAGGCCTGCTGCTTGGCGCGCCGCCGCTCGGTCTCGCCGATGGCGTATTTCAGCGCATCGGTCATGCGGTCGGCATAAAGCAGCACGCGGCCATCGACGTTGCGCGCGGCGCGGCCGATGGTCTGCACCAGCGACGTCGGCGAGCGCAGGAAGCCTTCCTTGTCGGCATCGAGGATGGCGACCAGGGCGCATTCCGGAATATCGAGGCCCTCGCGCAGCAGGTTGATGCCGATCAGCACGTCGAAAGCGCCCAGCCGCAGGTCGCGGATGATCTCGATGCGCTCCAGCGTGTCGATGTCCGAATGCAGGTAGCGGCAGCGGATGCCGGCCTCGTGCATGTATTCGGTGAGGTCTTCGGCCATGCGCTTGGTCAGCACCGTGACCAGCACGCGCTCGCCGCGCTTGGCGCACTCGCGGCACTCGGCCAGCAGGTCGTCGACCTGCTTCTCGACCGGCCGGATGATGCACACCGGGTCGATCAGGCCGGTGGGCCTGATCACCTGCTCGACGAAGACGCCGCCGGTGCGCTCCATCTCCCACGGTCCCGGCGTTGCCGACACGAACATCGACAGCGGCCGCATCGCGTCCCATTCCTCGAACTTCAGCGGCCGGTTGTCGATGCAGGATGGCAGGCGGAAGCCGTACTCGGCGAGCACGCTCTTGCGATTGAAGTCGCCGCGGAACATGCCGCCGATCTGCGGCACGGTGACGTGGCTTTCGTCGGCGATCAGCAGCGAGTTCTCCGGGAAGTACTCGAACAGCGATGGCGGCGGCTCGCCCGGCTTGCGGCCGGTGAGGTACCGCGAATAGTTCTCGATGCCGGCGCACGAGCCCGTGGTCTCCAGCATCTCGATATCGAACTGCGTGCGCTGCGCCAGCCGCTCGGCTTCCAGCAACCGGCCAGCGCGGGTGTACTCGTCCAGCCGCTTCTTGAGATCCTCGCGGATCTTCTGGATGGCGCCGGTCATCGTCGGCTTGGGCGTGACGTAGTGGCTGTTGGCGTAGACCACGATGTCCTGCAGGCCGGTGGTCTTCTCGCCGGTCAGCGGATCGAACTCGGCGATGGCGTCGATCTCGTCGTCGAACAGCGAGATGCGCCAGGCGCGATCCTCGTAGTGGGCCGGGAAGATCTCGATCGTGTCGCCGCGGGCGCGGAATGTGCCGCGGCTGAAGGCCTGGTCGTTGCGCTTGTATTGGATCTCGACCAGGCGGCGCAGCAGCTCGGCGCGATCGACCTTGTCGCCGACGCTCAGCCGGAAGGTCATCGCCTGGTAGTTCTCCAGCGGCCCGATACCGTAGATGCACGACACCGAGGCCACGATCACCACGTCGTTGCGCTCCATCAGCGCGCGCGTGGCGGCGTGGCGCAGCCGGTCGATTTGCTCGTTGATCGACGAATCCTTCTCGATGTAGGTGTCGCTGCGCGGCACGTACGCCTCGGGCTGGTAGTAGTCGTAGTACGAGACGAAGTACTCGACAGCGTTCTCGGGGAAGAACCCCTTCATCTCGCCATAGAGCTGCGCCGCCAGCGTCTTGTTGGGCGCCATGATCAGGGTCGGGCGGTTCACCGACGCGATCACGTTGGCCATAGTGAAGGTCTTGCCCGAGCCGGTGACGCCCAGCAGCACCTGGTCGGACTCGCCCTGCTGGACGCCGGCGATGAGTTGTCGGATCGCCTCGGGCTGGTCGCCGGCCGGCTTGTAGTCGGACACGACCTTGAACGGCTTACCACCGTCGATGGGCGGCCGCCGCTGCAGCCAGGGCATGGAAAGGCGTGCAACGTGGGTATCGGGCATGGACGCTATATGGCGCCAGCCCCTCGACGCCGCCAACCCGATTCGATTTCGTCGGTTCGACAACCCTGGGGGAATCATATAAAAGTGAGTGGTCGCCGCAAAATTTATTGACATACCGCTTGAAAAGTATAAAAGCCTTACTTTATGATCTTCATGTGGTCAGACGACGCAAGACAGCACCCGGCGGTTTCATCCGCCTGCGATTGGAGCCCGACGCGGCAGCCGTCGCGGCGCTGGGGCAGCTCGTCGATGTCTACGCCGCGCTGGCGCAGTGGCTGGATGGCACCATCCCGGCCGATCACTCGGCCGATCACGTCGTCCTGCACCGGAATTTCTATGAGCGGGCGCGCCAGCAGAGCGGCCTGCCGGCCCAGCTCACGACCTTGGCTTTGCGCGACTGGGCCGCGCGCCGCCGCGGACTGGCGGTGGAGGGCGTTCCGCTCGACGAGCGGCTTTATTCGGTTCGCGGCATTGCGACTGTGTCGATTGCGACGCTCGACGGGCGGGTTGGTGTGCCCTTCGCCGTCGCAGGTTACGGGCCGGTCTGGCCCGGCGGGGCGCCGGCGCGTCTGGTGCGCCAGCCCAGTGGTGGTTGGGAGTTGAGGATCGAGTCGGATCGCGACATTGCCCGCTTGGGGCAGGAGGAACGAACCATGGCTACCGAAACCGTTGTGACCCGTATCGGCCGCGTCATCGCCGGCATGACCCACGCCGCCATCAGCGCCGCCGAGGATGTCAATCCCGAGGCCGTCATGGAGCAGGCGATCCGCGAGATCGACGGCGCTGCCGACGAGGTGCGCGGCGAGCTGGGCAAGGCGATGGCCGAGAAGGCGCGGCTGGACCTGCGCCGCAAGGAGCTCGAGCGCGAGCGCGGCGAGCTCGACGAGAACGTGAAGCTCGCCGTCGGCAAGGGCCGCGACGATCTCGCCGAAGCCGGCATCGACCGCCAGCTCGACATCGAGGCGCAGCTGGGCGTTCTCGCCCGCCTGGCCGTCGACGCCGACGAGAAGATCGGCCAGCTCAACCAGACGCTGGATGCCGTGCGCGCCAGCCGGCGCGAGGCCGAGACACGCCTGGCCGACCTCAAGCGCACGCGCCAGACGTCGACGGGTGGTTCGGGTGCGCCCGAAGGCGACACGCGGGTCTCCAAGGCCACCGGCAAGGTCGAGCGGGCGCAGGCCGCGATCGAGCGTCTGACCGGCGTTCCCGCCGGCGCGCCGGCCGGCGACCAGAAGGCGCTGGATGACCTCAATGAGCTGGCCCGCAAGCACGCCGTGGCCGAGCGGCTGGCGCGCTTGAAAGCGGGACAGGGCTGATGTCATCCTGGGTGCGTCGATGCTCGACTTCTTCACCCACCCGGACGTCGCGCCGTTCTCGATCGCGGCACTGGTCCTGCTCGGCCTGCTGCTGATCGAGCTGGTGACCTTGCTGGCGGGCAAGCCGCTGTCCGCCCTGATCGACCATGCCGTCGGGCATGACGGTGTTCATCTCGATCACGGGCACATCGAGGTCCATGGCGGCACCGCACTGGATCACGCGGTCGACCACGGCACCCACGTCGCCAAGCCCGAGGCCGGCCAGCAGCAGGGCATATTCGGCACGGCGCTCGACTGGCTGAACGCCGGTCGCGTGCCCTTGCTGGTCCTGATCATCGCGCTGCTGGCCGCCTTCGCCGGGCTGGGCATGGTGCTGCAGACCGTGATCAGCATCGCCGGCTTCTACATTCCCGGCTGGCTGGCGGTTCTCATCGTGATCGTGCCGGCCCTGGTGTGCACGCGGCACTTGTCGCGGTTGGTGGCGTATGTCGTGCCGCGCGACGAGAGCTACGCCACCAGTGGCACCGATTTCATCGGCCTGGTGGGCGAGGTCACTGTCGGGCCGGTGAAGCGCGGCGTCGTTGCCCGCGCCCGCATCCGCGATCGCCATGGCAACACGCACTTCCCGCGGGTCGAGCCGGCCGATGCGGAACAAGTCATCCCGGCAGGGACGTCGGTCCTGGTGATCGAGGTTCGCGCCGGCGGCACGCTCGCGGTCACCACCGCCGACTCAAGGCTGACGGAAGGTCTCGAGCACAAGACCAGCTGACTGGCTGAGGCGGATCGGTGCGGATCAGGTGTAAAGCGCAGTGAGGGTTGGCGGCAGCCGTAACGGCTGGCGCCGGGCGTCGATCCTTCGCTCGGGGTAGTGGGGCGTCATCGCAGGGACTCACGCCGGCGCGCACCGTGCGCCAGGCACAGGAGGGGTGGGACATGGAGAAACTGTTGCAACTGGCCGTTCCGGCCATCATCGGCCTGGTCGCGCTGCTGGCCATCGGCCTGGTGATCGCCCGGCTCTATATTCGTGCCGAGAAGGACCGCTCCTATGTCCGCACCGGCCTGGGCGGCCAGAAGGTCGTGCTCGACGGCGGCTCGATCGTGCTGCCGGTGTTCCAGAGCATCGCCTGGGTCAATCTCCAGACCTTGCGCCTGGAGGTGCGCCGCGACAACGCCGACGCCATGATCACGCGCGATCGCATGCGCGCCGATATCGGTGTCGAATTTTACGTCCGCGTCAAACCCGACGCGTCGTCGATCGCGCTGGCGGCCCAGACCTTGGGCGACCGCACCAACGATGCCGAACAGCTGCGGGCCCTGGTCGAGGCGAAGTTCGTCGACGCCCTGCGTAGTGTCGCCGCCACCATGGCGCTCGCCGAGCTGCAGGAGCAGCGTGCCACGTTCGTGCAGTCGGTGCAGACCGCCGTGGCCCGCGACCTGGAGCTGAACGGCCTGGAGCTGGAGAGCGCCTCGCTCACCAAGCTCGACCAGACCGACACCAAGTACTTCAACCCCAACAACGCCTTCGACGCCGAGGGCTTGACGGCGCTGACCAAGATCACCGAGTCGCGCCGCCAGGAGCGCAACCTCACGGTGCGCAACACCGAGGTGACCATCGCGCAGCAGGATCTCGAGGCGCGCCAGCGCACGCTCGACATCGACCGGCAGAAGAAGGAAGCCGAGCTCTCGCAGCAGCGCGACATCGTCAACAAGACGGCCGAGACGCGCGCCGCCGCCGCGCAGAAGGAAGCCGAGGCCCGTCAGGCCGAGGAGCAGGCACGCATCGCCGCGGAGCAGGCGATCGCCCAGCGCACGGCAACCGCCAAGCAGGCGCAGGAAACCGCCGGCATCGAGGCCGACCTCGCCATTCGCCAGCGCCAGATCGAGAGCGAGCGCACCGCCGAGACGCTCGCCATCGCCAAGAAGCGCGACGTCGAGATCGCCGACCAGGATCGCGCCATTGCGGTGGCCGACAAGAGCCGGGCCGAGAGCGAGGCGCGCGCCAAGGCCGAAGAAGCCCGTGCGCTGGCCACGGCGGCCACGGAAAGCGTCGAGACCGCCAAGCAGGTCGCCATCGCCGAACGTCAGCGGCAGACCGCCGTCATCAGTGCCCGGCAGCTCGCCGAGCAGGATGCCGCCAAGGTGACCATCGCGGCCCAGGCCGAGAAGCAGGCGGCCGACGACAAGGCGACCGCGATCCGCACCGAGGCGCAGGCCGACGCCGATGCCGCCAAGATCAAGGCCGAGGCGCAGGCCAAGACCTACGAGGTCGAGGCCGAAGGCCAGCGCAAGATCAACGAAGCGCGTAATGCGATGTCGACGGCCGTCATCGAGCTCGAGGTCACCAAGGAGCGGCTGCGCATCCTGCCGCTGGCGCTGGCCGAAGCGGTCAAGCCGCTGGAGAAGATCGGCGACGTGCGCATCATCGACATGGGCGGCGGCCTGCCGGGCCATGCCGCGGGCAATGGCGTCAACGGCACCGGCGGCAATGCCGACTCGCTGCTGAACACGCTGCTGGCCTACCGCGCCAACGCGCCGGTGATCGACAAGCTGCTGGCCGAAGCCGGCTTCGCCGGCGGCGCCAACCCGGTGCAGTCGCTGATGGCCGCGACAACGGCGGCCAAGGACGCAGCCAGCGGCGCCACGCCGCCCGCGACGACCACGCAATGGACGGTGGCGCCGAAGGCGCCGGACAAGGACTGACGCGCAAATGCCGGGAGCGCGCCCGCGCTCCCGGCACATCCGGATAGCGGGCAGTCGCCATGGCCCTGACACTGGCTGGTGCGGTCGTAGGGTTCCTGTGGGCCATCGGCCTGGTGGCGGTGTCCGGCCGTCTGGTGGCGTGGCGATGGCCCGCGAACAAGCGCAGCAAAAAGAAGAAGGGGGAACCGCCGGCAGGCCAGCGCGTATCCCCGGGCGCTTTTCTGGCCGCAGCAGGTGGCAGCATCGTGGGATCGCTGTTGATC
>DATEIF010000626.1:0-3206 GCA_035279205.1 Vineibacter sp. | reverse complement strand
CTGACACGATCGGCTTTGGCCTCAGCATGGTGAAGCACGGCACTCACACCGTCGCCGAGGTCAGCCCCCGCCGGTGGACATGATGCCGTCGTCTTGAGATCGCGTCCCAACTCCAGGACAGTCCGAACGACGTCGAAGCAGGTGGCGGCGAGCTTCGGTTCCTTGGGAATCGTGTTCATGATGTCGCGGCAGCCGCGCAGGATCTCCGGCGTGCGCAGACTCTGGGCGAAGCTGCCCGCCGAACCAAGGCAGAGGGCCGCGACGCCGGCCACGACAAAGCACGATCCACTGATGCGCATGAACGGTCCTGTGTTTGCGGGATGCTACTGCCATCCGGATGACAGATTGTTGGCTCGGATGACAGCCTACTCCGCCGGATGGGGTGCCGCGCCGTGGTCCAGCGACTCGCGGCCATGACCCCAGCGGGTCTGCAGCTGGTCGAGATAGAGGTAGATCACCGGCGTGATGTAGAGCGTCAGCAGCTGCGACAGCACCAGGCCGCCGACCACCACGACGCCCAGCGGCTGGCGCAGCTCGGCGCCGGCGCCCATGCCCAGCGCGATCGGCACGGCACCCATGATGGCGGCCATGGTGGTCATCATGATCGGCCGGAAACGCAACACGCAGGCCTCGTAGATCGCATCGTCGGCCGTCACGTTGCCCTGGCTGCGCCGCTCGATGGCAAAGTCGATCATCATGATGGCGTTCTTCTTGACGATGCCGATCAGCATCACGGCGCCGATGATGGCGATGACGCTGAGGTCCATGCGCACCAGCATCAGGGTCAGCAGCGCGCCGATGCCGGCCGACGGCAGGCCGGAGAGAATCGTGAGCGGATGGATGAAGCTTTCGTAGAGGATGCCCAGCACGATGTAGATCACGAACACCGCCGCCAGCAGCAGCAGCGCCTGGCCCTTCAGCGAATCCTGGAACACCTGGGCGGTGCCGCGGAAGCTGGTCGTGATGGTGGCTGGCAGGTTGAGCTCGCGCTCGGCGCCCTGGATCGCCGCCACCGCCTGGCCCAGCGCAATGCCCGGCGCCAGGTTGAACGACAGGGTCACCGCCGGCAGCGCCGACTGGTGGTTGACGTTGAGCGGCCCGGCCTGGCGGCGGATGGAGGCGACCGCCTCCAGCGGCACCGTGGTGCCGGTGGTGGTCGGCACATAGAGCGAGCCCAGGGCCGCGACATCACCCTTGAACCGAGGATCGACCTCGAGGATCACCTCGTAGTTGTTGCTGGGCGTGTAGATGGTCGAGATCTGGCGGGCGCCGAACGCCGAATAGAGCGTGTTGCGCACGGCGGCGGCCGTGACGTTCATCGTGGCGGCGCGGTCGCGGTCGACTTCCACCACGACCTGCGGGCTGCGCACCTGCAGGTCGCTGGTGACGTCCTGCAGTTGCGGCAGGGTGGCGAGCTTGGCCTCGACCTGCGGCGCGATGCGCTGCACCTCGGCGAACTGTGTGCCTTGCAGCGTGTACTGGTACAGCCCCTTGGACAGCCGGCCGCCGACGTTGATGTTCTGGATCGGCTGCAGAAAGACATTGATGCCGGTGAGCGACATCAGCTTGGGCCGCAGCCGGCGGATCACCTCCTGCGCCGAAACCTTGCGCACCGCCAGCGGCTTGAGCCCGACGAACATGCGGCCGGCATTGGTGGCGGTGTTGGGTCCGCCGACGCCGACCGTCGAGTTCACGACATCGACCGCCGGATCGGCCAGGATGATGTCGGCCACCCGTTTCTGCTCGCGCGCCAGCGCCTCGAAGGAGGTGTCCTGCGGCCCCTCGGTGATGGCCAGCACCATGCCGGTGTCTTCGGTCGGGAAGAAGCCCTTGGGGATGGCCTGGAAGAGGACGACCGACAGGACCAGGGTCAGCGCCGTGATCCCCAGCATGAAGCGCCGGCGTCGCAGCGCCCATCTGAGGCTGTGCTCGTAGACGGCCAGCATGCCGTCGAACACCCGCTCCGACGCGCGCATCAACCGGCCCTGCGGCGCCGAATGGTCGATGTGCTTCAGCATCCGGCTGCACAGCATCGGCGTCAGCGTCAGCGACACGAAGGCCGAGATCAGGATGGCCATGCTGATGGTGACGGCGAACTGGTTGAACAGCCGGCCGACGATGCCGCCCATGAACAGCACGGGGATGAACACGGCGACCAGCGACAACGTGATCGACAGGATGGTGAAGGCGATCTCGCGCGAGCCCCGCAACGCTGCCTCGAACGGCCGCATGCCGCCCTCGACATGGCGTACGATGTTCTCGAGCATCACGATGGCGTCGTCGACCACGAAGCCGACCGACAGGGTGATGGCCAGCAGCGACAGGTTGTCGATGCTGTAACCCATCATATACATGCCGCCGAACGTGCCGATGATCGACACCGGCAGCGCCAGGGCCGGGATCAATGTCGCGCGCAGGTTGCGCAGGAATAGGAAGATCACCATGACGACCAGGCAGATCGTCAGCAGCAGGGTGAACTGCACGTCATGCACCGACTCGCGGATCGACTGCGAGCGGTCGATGATGGCGCGCACATCGATGGCGGCCGGCAGCTGGTTGCGGAACGTCGGCAGCAGCGCCTTGACGGCGTCGACCACGGCCACGGTGTTGGCGTCGGGCTGGCGCTGGATGGCAAGCACGATGGCGCGCGTGCCGTTCATCCAGGTTGCGATCTTGTCATTCTCGACGCCATCGGTGACCGTGGCGATCTCGCCCAGCCGCACCGGATTGCCGTTGCGATAGGCTACCACCAGCGAGCGATAGGCCTCGGCGCGCTCGAGCTGGCCGGACGCCTGCAGGGTCACGCTCTGGCGGCTGCCATCGATGATGCCGACCGGCGCGTTGGAGTTGGCCGCCGCGACAGCGGTCTGGATCTGGTCGACCCCGATGCCGGTGGCGGCCAGCGCCCGCGGATCGATCTGGATGCGCACGGCATATTTCTGCGGGCCGTAGATGGTGACCTGCGCCACGCCGCCCAGAGTCGACAGGCTGGGCGACAGCAAGGTCTCGGCATATTCGTTGAGCGTCGACAGCGGCAGGGTGCTGGAGCTCAGCGACAGCAGCAGTACCGGCGAGTCGGCCGGGTTCACCTTGCGGAAGCTGGGCGGCGTTGTCATCTCGTCGGGGAGCAGGCGGGCTGCCGTCGAGATCGCCGACTGCACGTCCAGCGCCGCACCATCGATGTTGCGGTCGAGGTCGAACTGCAG
>DATEIF010000625.1:0-7216 GCA_035279205.1 Vineibacter sp. | reverse complement strand
GGCTCGGTGCGCTACCCGGCCTATTGCTGCGGCCTCGTGGGCCTGCGCCCCACCTTCGGCCGCATCCCGGGGCACAATTTCACCGCCACGGCCAAGCGCTCGATCTCGTCCCAGTTGATGGCGGTCCAGGGCCCGCTGACGCGCACGGTGCGCGATGCCCGGCTGGCGCTGGCCGCCATGGCCGCAGGTGACGTCAATGACACACGCTGGGTCGATGTTCCGCTGGAGGGCCCCCGCCCCAAGGTGCCGATCCGGGTCGCGATGGTGATCGATCCTGCCGGGCGCGGCGGTATCGCGCCCGAGATCGCAGCCGCCGTCCGACAAGCGGGCCGCTGGCTGGAGGATGCCGGCTATCGGGTCGAGGAAGCCGAGCCGCCGGAGTTCGGCACGGTCATCGACCTGTGGGCCAGGCTCGCCATGGATGATGTGATCGCGGCGCTGGAGCCCAGCATCGACAAGTGGGGCGACGACGGCATCAAAAAGGCCGTCGGCCTGTGGCGCGCGGTGCATCCGGCGGCCGATGCGCGCGGCGTGCTCGACGCGCTGGCCGATCGTGACCGGCTGCTGCGGCTCTGGCAGCTCTTCCTCGACGAACGGCCGCTGATCCTGACGCACAGCTCGGCCGAGCTGCCCTTCGAGGTGGGCCGCGACCTGGTCGATGCGCCGACCACGGCGCAGCTCATGAAGGCGCAGTCGACCCAGCTCGCCGTGCCGGTGCTGGGCCTGCCGGCCGTGTCGGTGCCGACCGGCACCGTTGGTCGCGTGCCCGTGGGCGTGCAGCTGATCGCCACCCGCTACCGCGAGGATCTCTGCCTGGACGCCGCCGAGGCCATCGAGCGGCACGCCGGCATGACCACGCCGGTTGACCCGATGGCGAACTGAACATCCTCCCCAACGCAGTTGGGGAGGTGGCCGAAGGCCGGAGGGGGATGCCACGCGGTGTCCCCGTTGCGAACACCACGTCGGCTCCCCTCCGCCCCCATCATCCTGAGCTTGTCGAAGGGCGGGGCACCTCCCCACTGCGTGGGGAGGAAGTCCCTGGCGCAAGATCTCCCGGAAACAGATTGACCGGGTAACGAGCACCCAAAGGCCGCGCCAACAGACGCGAATGTGCTGCACCAACAGGCTTCAGCGCCAAAAATGCGGCACCACCCCGCAGGGCCAAGGTCATGGCGAGACAAGCTCTCGCCTATTCGAATGGCATCTGCCTCTTCACGTCGATCATTCCTTGTGCAGTGCAGCGAACCCGAACGGCACAATCCCTGCGGCGATCCCTGCAACAGATTGATTTTGCTGTTATTCGCGATGTTGGCGCGCCCCTTGCTTCGGCCCTGGGCAGTGCACCGTGCAGGACAGCGGTGTGCGGTGCGTTCACGTGCGTCGGGAGGCGGTCGCGACCGTAAAGCGGATGAAGCAGAAGCTGGTCGTCATCGGCAACGGGATGGCGCCGGGCCGCGCGCTCGAGCGATTGATCGAGGCTCAGCCGGACGCCTACGAAATCACGATTTTCAACGCCGAGCCGCGGGTCAACTACGATCGCATCATGCTCTCGCCGGTGCTGTCCGGCGAGAAGACCTTCGAGCAGATCGTGATCCATGGCGATGGCTGGTACATCAAGCACGGCATCACGCTCTACAAAGGCGCCACCATCACGGCGATCGACCGCGCCGCAAAGACGGTCACGTCGGCGCGCGGGCTCACCGTGGCCTACGACAAGCTGCTGATCGCCACCGGGTCGCTGCCGATCATCATTCCCGTGCCCGGCCACCGGCTCGCGGGCGTGTTGAGCTACCGCGACCTCGACGACGTGCAGGCCATGCTGCTGGCCGCCACATCAAGCGGCGACGCCGTGGTCATCGGCGGCGGACTCCTGGGTCTTGAAGCGGCCGCCGGCCTCGCCGAGCGCGGCATGAACGTCACCGTCCTGCACCTGATGCCGACGCTGATGGAGCGCCAGCTCGATCCGACCGCAGGCCATCTCCTGCAACGCGCCGTCGAGGCACGTGGCATCAAGGTCATCACGCAGGCCAACACCAAGGCCATTCTCGGCGAGAAGAAGGTCGAGGCCGTCCTGCTCGAGGACGGCACGCGCATCCCCGCCGACCTCGTGGTCATGGCGGTCGGTATTCGGCCCAATGCGCAGATCGCCAAGGATGCGGGCCTCGTGGTCAATCGCGGCATCGTGGTCGGCCCGACGATGCATACCAGCGATCCCCACATCTTCGCCTTGGGCGAATGCGCCGAAGCCGACAGCCAGGTCTTCGGCCTGGTGGCCCCCCTCTACGACATGGCCAACGTCGTGGCCGCGCAGCTCGCCGGCGATGCCGGCGCTGCCTTCACGCCCAGCGCCTTGGCCACCAAGCTCAAGGTGACGGGGATCAACCTGTTCTCGGCCGGCGATTTCGCCGACGGCAGCGACCGCGAGGAGATCGTGCTGCGCGACGCCGCCCGCGGCGTCTACCGCCGGCTCGTGCTCAAGGACAACCGCATCGTCGGCGCCGTGATGTACGGCGAGACCTCCGACAGCGCCTGGTTCTTCGACCTGCTGCGCAAGGGCGAAGACATCGCGCCGATGCGCGAGACGCTGATCTTCGGGCCAAGTTTTGCTGGAGGTACCCCACTGGACCCTACGGCGGCCGTTGCAGCCTTGGCGGATGATTCGGAGATCTGCGGCTGCAACGGCGTCTGCAAGGGCAAGATCACGGGCGCGATCACCAGCCTCGGGCTGACGACGCTGGATGACGTGCGGACCCAGACCAAGGCCTCGGCCTCCTGCGGCTCGTGCACCGGCCTGGTCGAGCAGCTGCTGAAGCTGACCCTGGGCGAAGGCTACAATCCGGCCGCCGTGCAGCCGATGTGCGGCTGCACCCATCTCGGCCATGACGACGTGCGGCGGCTGATCGTCGCCCAGGGCCTGAAGACGATTCCCGACCTGATGCAGGCGCTGGAATGGAAAACGTCGTGCGGCTGCGCCAAGTGCCGGCCGGCGCTCAACTACTACCTGCTCGCGACGTGGCCGGGCGAATACAAGGACGACAGCCAGTCGCGTTTCATCAACGAGCGCGTGCACGCCAACATCCAGAAGGACGGCACCTATTCCGTGGTGCCGCGCATGTGGGGTGGCGTCACCAGCGCCCAGGAATTGCGCGCGATTGCCGATGTCGTCGAGAAATTCGGCATCCCGACCGTCAAGGTGACCGGTGGCCAGCGCATCGACATGCTGGGCGTCAAGAAGGAGGACCTGCCGTCGGTGTGGGCGGACCTCAACGCCGCCGGGCTGGTATCGGGGCACGCCTACGGCAAGGCGCTGCGCACGGTGAAGACCTGCGTCGGCACCGAGTGGTGCCGCTTCGGCACCCAGGATTCGACCGGGCTCGGCATCAAGATCGAGAAGTTCATGTGGGGCTCGTGGACGCCGGCCAAGGTCAAGATGGCCGTGTCAGGCTGCCCACGTAACTGCGCCGAGGCAACGTGCAAGGACGTCGGCGTCGTCTGCGTCGACAGCGGCTACGATATTCACTTCGCTGGCGCTGCTGGTCTGGACGTGAAGCAGACCGATCTGCTGGGCCACGTCGATACGGAGGCCGATGCGCTGGAAGTCATCGCTGCCCTCGTCCAGCTCTACCGCGAGCAGGGCCGCTATCTGGAGCGCATCTACAAATGGGCCCGCCGCGTGGGTGGTGACACGATCCGCCAGCAGGTGCTGGAGGACCGGGAACGCCGCAAGATACTCTACGATCGCTTCGTCCATGCCCAGAAATTCTCGCAGATCGATCCCTGGGCCGAACGCGCTGACGGCAAGGACGCCCACGAGTTCCGCCCGCTGGCGGACCTGACGCTGAGGATGGCGGCCGAATGAGCGAGACCGGGCAATGGGTCGATATCGGCCCCCTCGATGTCGTTCCCGTGCGCGGCGCACGCGTCGTCAAGACGAGCGGTGGCTGCGTCGCCATCTTCCGCACGGCGCTGGACGAAGCTTTCGCCATCGACGATCGCTGCCCGCATAAGGGTGGCCCCCTGAGCCAGGGCATCGTCCATGGCAAGTCGGTCACCTGCCCGCTGCACAACTGGGTGATCAGTCTGGAGAGCGGCGCCGCCCAGGGCGCCGACGTCGGGCAGGTCCGCACGATTCCGCTGCGGATCGCCGAGGGCCGGCTCCTGCTCGATGCAAGCGCACTGGGAACCAAGCAAGCAGCATGACGCCAGCCGTAGGCGACGCCATACGCACCACCTGCCCTTATTGCGGCGTCGGCTGCGGTGTCATCGCCACGCGCGCTGCCGACGGCACTGTGACGGTCGCCGGCGACCCCGACCACCCGGCCAATGCCGGGCGGCTGTGCTCCAAGGGATCGGCCCTGGCCGAGACTTTGTCGCTCGACGGCCGCCTGCTCCATCCGCTGGTCCAGGGGCAGCGCACGACCTGGGATGCTGCTCTCGACCTGGTCGCCCGGCGCTTCGGGCAAACCATCGCCGAGCATGGTCCGGACTCCGTCGCCTTCTACGTCTCGGGCCAGCTGCTCACCGAAGACTACTACGTCGCCAACAAGCTGATGAAGGGCTTCATCGGCTCTGCCAACATTGATACCAACTCGCGGCTCTGCATGGCGTCCTCCGTGGCCGGCCATCGCCGCGCTTTCGGCGCCGACACCGTGCCCGGCTGCTACGAGGACCTGGAGCTGGCCGACCTGGTCGTGCTGGTGGGATCGAACCTGGCGTGGTGCCATCCGATCCTGTTCCAGCGGCTGGCGGCAGCGAAGGCCGAGCGTGGCACACGCGTGGTCGTGATCGACCCGCGCGTCACCGCCACCTGCGACATTGCCGATTTGCACCTTGCACTCAGCCCTGGCACCGACGTTGCGCTGTTCAACGGCCTGCTGGCGCACCTCGCCGCGAGCGATACCATCGATCACCGCTATGTCGATCGCCATACGGCAGGCTACGCGGCGGCGTGTGACACCGCGCAGTCGACACCCCTGCCCGCCATCGCGCGGATCACCGGCCTGGCTGAAGCCGACATCCGCCGTTTCTACGATCTCTTCGCGACAACCCCCAAGGTGGTGACCGTCTACAGCCAGGGCGTCAATCAGTCGACCGCCGGCACGGACAAGGTCAACGCGATCATCAACTGTCATCTCGCGACCGGACGCATCGGCCGGCCGGGCATGGGCCCGTTCTCGGTCACCGGCCAGCCCAACGCCATGGGAGGCCGCGAGGTCGGCGGCCTCGCCAACATGCTGGCCGCCCACATGGAGATCGAGAACGCAGCGCATCGCAACATCGCGCAGGCGTTCTGGCAGTCACCGCGGATCGCCGACAAGCCCGGCCTGAAGGCTGTCGACATGTTCCGCGCCGTCGCCGACGGGCGCATCAAGGCGCTCTGGATCATGGCGACGAATCCGGTCGACAGCCTTCCCGATGCCGAGTCCGTGCGCGATGCCTTGCGGCTGTGCCCGTTCGTCGTCGTATCGGACGTCGAATGCCACACCGACACCACGGCATTGGCGCACGTCCTGTTGCCGTCGCTGGCCTGGGGCGAGAAGGACGGCACCGTCACCAACTCCGAGCGACGCATCTCGCGCCAGCGCGCCTTCCTGCCCGCACCGGGCGAGGCCCGCGCGGACTGGTGGCAATTCGCCGAATTGGCGCGGCGCCTGGGCTATGGCGCGTCGTTCGACTACGCCACGCCAGCCGAGATCTTCACCGAGCACGCCCGCCTGTCGGCAACGGAGAACAATGGCGCCCGTGACTTCGACATCGGCGCCTTCGCGGATACGAGCCCGGCGGACTACCAAGCTCTGAAGCCGTTTCAGTGGCCTCAAGCACGACCTCATCCTGAGGAGCCGGCGAAGCCGGCGTCTCGAAGGATGGGCTACAGTCTTGGTCCGTCATTCCAGCTGTCACCGCAATCATCGTGCGGTAGCTCACCCTTCGAGACGGCTGCTACGCGGCCTCCTCAGGGTGAGGATATAGCGCGCTTTTTCGCCGATGGCGGCTTCTACACGGCCGATCGCCTCGGCCGGTTCGTGGCGACACCCTACCGTGAGCCAGCGACGGTACCCTCGGCCACGTTTCCGCTGATCCTCAACACCGGCCGGATCCGCGATCAGTGGCATACGATGACGCGCACAGCCAAGACGGCGCGGCTTATGCGCCATCTGGCCGAGCCGTTCGTCGAGGTTCACCCCACCGACGCCGCCCGCCTCGGGCTGGCATCGGCGCACCTCGCCGAGATCAGGAGCGCGCACGGCACCGCTCTTGCCCGCGTCCTCATCACCGCACGTCAGATGCCGGGCCGCATCTTCGCGCCCATCCACTGGACCGACCAGATTGCCAGCCATGCCCGCATCGGTGCGCTCGTAGGTGCGCACGTCGATCCGGTGTCCGGCCAGCCCGAGCTCAAGCAGACGCCGGTGCACCTCTCGCCCTATCCCGCGGCCTGGTACGGCTTCGCGGTCAGCCGCCAGCGACCGCCGCTGCAGGCAGCCGGCTATTGGGCGATGGCCAGGGCAAAAGGCGGCTGGCGCCTGGAACTCGCCGGACGCGAGCCACCGGCGGACTGGAGCGCGTTCGCACGCGGTTTTCTGACCAGCGCCGACACGGACGGCACGACCGACATACTGGCGTACCTCGACCGCGCGACCGGCCAGCATCGCTTCGCGGCGTTTGATGCCGATCGCCTGGTGGGAGCGCTCTTCGTTGCGCCGACACCGGTCACCGCCGCGCGGGACTTCCTGGCCGACCAGCTCGAAGGTACGTTCGATGGTGCCAGCGCGCGGTTCCGACTGCTGGCCGGCCGGGCACCCGGTGACCGGCCGGATCCTGGGCCGATCGTGTGCGCCTGCTTCGAGATCGGCCGCAATCAGATCCTGGACGCCATCCACGCCAAGGGCTGCAGCAGCGTCGAAGCCGTTGGCACAACGACCCGTGCGGGCACCAACTGCGGTTCTTGCCGTGCCGAAATCGGAGGGCTGGTCCATGCAGCTCGTGTCGCGCAAGCCGGCTGAGACACCGCCGCCGCGCATGCGGCCCTTGGCGACGTTGCCGGTGTTCTTTGATCTGGCCGGCAAGCGCGCCATCGTCGCCGGCGGTTCGGCGCGGGCGGCATGGAAAGTCGACTTGCTGCTCGCCGCCGGCGCGCACGTCGATGTCTACGCACCGACCCTGGCGCCTGAAATGACCACCTGCCTCGCCGCGGCCAGTGCGGACGACGCGGTTC
>DATEIF010000624.1:0-6183 GCA_035279205.1 Vineibacter sp. | reverse complement strand
CCCCTGTCCCGCCCGCGCCGCCATTGCCGCCGTTGGCGCCGCCGCCACCGCCACCACCGCCACCATTGGGCGGTAGGGTGCCGTTGGCGCCCGGCTGTCCCGGGCCGGCGCCGCCCGCGGCGCCAAACCTGCCGAGGACCTCACCGCCTTCACCGCCTTTCGCCAGGATGGCGGTCGCCGTCACCAACGACAGGCCGAGCAGCGCCGAGGGCGCGGCCAGCGTGACCGCCACCAGTGCGGTGGATCGGGCCAGCGCGTGGCGCAGCTGCCGGAGGCGGGTCATGGTGGGGTCCTCTTTTGTGCCGACGACGCACGGCACAGTCTACGGAGGGGACCCCCGCCAACCGTTCACGGATCCAACACAGATCCGACTGCGGTTTAAATTTTCCCGAGTAAACCCCTCTCCCGCGAGCGGGAGAGGGAAACAGGCGCGGGTGAAATGTTTAGTTTTGTACCGCTTGCGGTCGGGCAGGGCGGCTCCCAAATCGCGCGCAACAAGCGTTGGGGTCATCCATGGTTGTCGTCGCTCGTCAACGTCGCGCGGATTTTCTGTCGCTTTCTGTCGATTATCTGTCAGTGCAGCATGCTCAACCAAATCGTTGCGCACATGACCAAAAGATTTTCTGTCATTTCTGTCGCGAACGTCGGCGCGCGCATTTCACGCCATCGCGGCCATACTCAGTGGCCAGCCTCCAGGCAGGCCTGCAGGCGGGCCTCGCGCAACGTCATGGCGGGATCGTTGCGATCCTGGGTCGACAGCAGGCCGCGTGCCTCGCGGGCCAGCGCGGCGGTGATGCGCGCGCGCTCGGCCTGTACCGCCGGCAGCGTGACGCCGGGCAGGAACGGGCCCTCGTACAGGCGCAGGGCCTGGTCCAGCTCGGCCAGCCGATCGACCAATGGCACCGCCGGATCCTGCAGCCGCGTCACGGCCTGGCGCAGGCGGGCGAGATCGGTGCGCACGACGCGCGCATCGACGGCGACGCGGTCGTCGGCGTAGCGGATCGCGTCTGCCGTCAGCAGCTTGCGCAGCCGGTAGATCGTGGTGCGCAGCGTATGGATGGCACGGTCGCCCTCCAGCTCGGGCCACAGGCTGTCGGCCAGCGCCTCTTGCGCCAAGCCGTCATCGCCGGCGGCCAGCAGGTGCCACAGCAGTTCCAGCGGTTTGCGTTGGGCCTTGCCCTGGCTGGCGGCGGCGCGCTTGCCGTCGACCGTGACGCTGAAGGCACCCAGGGTGCGGATCTCGACAGGATATGGCCAGTCGGTCGTCACGGTTGCGTCGGCCGGCGGCAACAGGCGCCACAGGGCGATCAGGCGGCGCGTGCTGTCCGGATCGACACCCTGCACCAGTGCGAGATGAGCGAGCTGCGCCAGGACCGTGCGGTTCATGCCCGAGATGCGGCGCTGGCCCAGTTCGAGCGCGGCCCGCGCCATCGCCGGCCACAGTCGGCGGAAGTCGTCGGCGCGCTGCTGCGCCTGGGCCAGGAAGATCTCGGCGAGGTCGGCATGCAGGTGGAAGTTGCCGTTGTGCGTCTGGTCGGCGACCGCGCGCAGTTGCGCCACGTGCGTCATCGCCGTCGCATCGCCTTTCATCGCCAGTGCCATCGCCAGCACCATGTCCTGGTTGGCGATCTGCTGCGGCCCGCCATAGGTTTCGGCGTAGCCGCGCGCCGTGCGCGCCTCGGCGATGGCGGTGTTCTCGTCGCCCGCGCTGAGCGCGATCAGGGCCGGCAGATGATGGGCGCCGATGAAATCAGTGCGGCGCCAGCCCGAGGCGCAGGCGAGAAAGCGCTGCAGCATCGCTTCCGCAGTCGGCCGGTCGCCGGCATCGGCGTAGGCCTGCACGTTGAGCCAGAAGACGTTGGAGAGACGGTTGGTGACGCCCCAACGCTCGGCGAAGGTCACGGCCTCGTTCGTCAACGTCTGCAGCGCATCGTCGTCGCCGTCGCGGCAGGCGCAGGAAATGGCGCCGTAGTACCAGAGCATCACCGCCAGCGGCAGCATGTCGGCGCGCCGCGCCAGGGGCGCGAGCATGTCGCGGAACGTGCGCGCGGCACGCACGTCGCCGCGCCACCACACCAGGTAGTTGATGAGTGCGCCGCCCAGCAGCAGTTGCTGCGCCGCCGGCAGGCGCGGCAGCATGGCCTCGATCTGCAGCCGGGTTTCAAGGATCGCCGGATGCGTCGGCCACGCGAACATCAGCGCCATGGCGCGCGCGATCGCGATGCGGCCGCCCAGTGCCACCGGCAGGTCCGCCAGTGCCGCCTGGTGGCGATCGATTTCCGTGATCAGCGCCGGCAGGCTGCGGTGCTCGGACCAGTCGGCCAGCGCCGCCTGCAGCTCGCCGCTGATGGCCAGCGCATAGGCCGCGGGCTGTGCCTGCGGGTCGGTCGCGATCCGCACCGCGTGCAAGGTCTGCTGTGCTGCCGCGGGCTCGAAGGGCAGGCGCGCATGCGCATCCCAGATGCGGATCATGGGCTCGTCGCGCATCGCTTCCGGCAACGTCGCCACCAGGTCGACCAGCTCACGGTTGCGGCCGGAATGGCTCAGCACCGGGCCCTGTTCGAGCACGAGATCGCGCGCGGCCGCGGGGGCGCCGGCGTCGATCAGCAGGCGAATGGCGGCGCGGTACTCCTGGCGCGCCGCCAGCACGCGTGCGGCGGCCGCGCGCGCCGCCATCAAAGCGTCGGCGGGCAGCGATTGCGCCGCGGCCTGCATCAGGTGGCCGTGAAACAGGTCGTGCTTGCGCAGGCCGCCATTCACACGCCGCGACGCCAGCCCGGTGTCGGTCGCCAGGTGCTGCAACAGCGCGACGGCTTCGGTGCCGCCGAGCGTGTGCCATTCCGCTTCCGTGCCGACCTGCAGGAACGCGGTCCGCAGCAGCAGCGCGCGCTCGGCCGGTGCGAACTGCCCAATGCCGCCGGTGCGCGCCGATGCGTGGCCGCCGCCGGAGAACTCCTGCAGCGAGAGATGCCGCGAACCGCCGATCGCCAGTTCCGATATCCAGCCGCCGGTATGGCGCACCCTGTCGCGAAAGGAGTCGCGCGTCAGCGGCTCGCCGTTGGATCGCGCGCGGGCGAAATCGTCGAACTCATCGACGTGCACGCGCAGATCGGTGACCTCAACGAAGCGCTTCGCCGGTGCCGCCGCCTTGATGAAATCGGGTGGCGCGAGCCGCGACAGGAAGGCGATGCGATCACTTGCCTTCAGGGCACCAATCAAGGCGGTGATCAGTTGCCACGTCGCCGACTGGTCCGACAGGCGGTGCATATCGTCGAAGGCGAAGACCCAGGGCTGGCGCGTTGCGGCGCGCAGGTCCTTGAACCAGCGCGTGGCGAAGGGCTTGATCTCGGCGTCGGCTTCCGGCGTGAGCCGCGGCAAGATATCGACGTCGATGTCCAGGCCGTCGGCCAGGGCTCGACGCAGGTGGGCGAGGAACCCGATCGGATCGTGATCGCCCTCGTCCATGCCGTACCAGATCGATTGCGCGTTGGCCGTGTAGCGGCGCGCGGCGATCCAACTGGCGACCAGCGACGACTTGCCGGCGCCCGGTGGTGCTGCGATCCAGATCACGGCGCGAGCCGGGGTGGCATCCAGGATCTTGAACAGCCGCGTGCGCGTCACCAGTCCGTCGGTGACAGGTGCTTCTGTTTTGCTGTCGAGTGGGGCCGGCGCGGCGCGGGCGTTTCCTCCGGGCGACGGCAGCTTCGTGCTTCTGGCGGCGCGTTGCATGTCGTCTCACAAGCGCGAAGAATCCAGCCCAAGGGCAATGGCGCCATTCTGACGCCGCCGTGTCAGCCGAACAAGACGCCAAGCCGCAGCTGTCATCCCTCGCTACGCTCGGGATGACAGCTCTAGCGATAGAGTTTAGTCACATAGTCGGCGCCCATGCCGACCGTCTCGTAGTGGGATCTGCACAGGGCGATGTAGTCGTGGACATCGAAATGGCCGCTGACGTTGCCCGCATCGTCCAGCCACAGCAACGGTCCGCTCACGATGAAGAAGACCCGCATCGGATCGGGATGGTCGTAGGCTACGAGTGTGTGGCTCTCGCCTGGCGTTTCGTAGACGAAATCGCCGGCGGTCGCCGTCCAATCGTGCTCCAGGTATCCCCATTTGCCGGAGATCGTGTAGGCGAAGACCTGGTGCGGATGGTAGTGGCGATTCACCAGGCCCGCTTTCTTGGCCATCAGGATGTCGCACCACCTGTTCTGCGTCGGCGAGATCCAGAGCGGCCGCGAGGACACCGTGTCGGTGAACGGCACATAGTAGCGATCGTCGTCGATCGCCGCGTTCGGAATATGCACTTCCGGAAGGACGCCTGGCTTGAACGGGTTTTCGATCGGTTTGATGCTGCGCCAGAATTCAGTTGTTGCGGCCTCAGGCATCCGCTTCCTCCCTCGATGATCGTGCCGGCCAACCTACAACCCACGATCGACCCGTTCAAATGACTGCACCTTCTTCTTAATTAGATATCTAAACATTAGAGCTCGTATGAATTTCGGAGCCATGACACACATGCACTGTCCGGTGCACCGATGAGCGCATCGGTGTGCTCCTAAGGACAATCCCTCCCTCCACTGGGCCGGCCTTACGCTTCATCGGTCCCCCGTTTCGGTAAGGCCGGTCCTCAATTTTTTAAATCGCGCCGCTCATCGCGCGCGCATGTCGGTGGAGCGGTCCGCAAGGGCGTGGCGCAGACCAAGGGTTCGAGTCGCTCGCGCCACGCGACGGCGAATGCCGCCGCTGGCCCCTTGCGGATAGGGAGCCGGAACGGTTCCCCGGACACGTCGATATCAGAGCGCCGACGCCGACAAATCATCCATATGGTGGAGGTCCGCAACGGCGCGGTCGCCCGGCAGATTCTTTTCGAATCGGGAAAAACAAAAACGCCGTTCCGGTGAGCCGGAACGGCGTTGCTGCGGGAAATCCGAAGCGGCAGGCGTCAGGCGGCTTCGCTCAGCGCGATGCCCTTTTCCTTCAGAAGCTGGTGTAGCTCACCGGTGCTGTACATCTCGCGGATGATATCGCAGCCGCCGATGAACTCGCCCTTCACGTAGAGCTGCGGGATGGTCGGCCAGTCGCTGTAGGTCTTGATGCCGTCGCGGATCTCGGGGTCGACCAGCACGTTGATGCCCTTGAACTGCACGCCGATATGGTCGAGCACCTCGACCACGGCGGCCGAGAAGCCGCACTGCGGGAAGACCGGCGTGCCCTTCATGAAGAGCACGACGTCGTTTTGCGTGACTTCGTCCCGGATGCGGGTAGCGACGTCGCTCATATCTATCTCCTGGCTCGAGGGCCGATAGGGCCGTCCTTTGGGAGGGATGTTACGCGTTCAGCGCGGCGGCGCCAAGGTGGTCAGTTTGAGCGCATGCAACTCGCCGCCCATGCGCCCCTTGAGCGCGGCATAGACCATCTGGTGCTGGGCGATCCGCGATTTGCCGGCAAAAGCGGCCGAAATGACCGTTGCGGCATAGTGGTCGCCATCGCCCGCCAGGTCATCGATCTGGACCTGGGCGTCCGGGATGCTCTCCCGGATGAGCTGGGCGATATCGTCGGCGGCCATCGGCATGACGGGTCAGCTCCGCGCTTCCATGTAGGCCGGCAGCCACGATTCGTGAGCCCGGCGCAGGTCCGCCACGGATATGGCGAGCAGGCCCTCGACTGTCAACGCAGCGCCCCCGCTGGTGCCCAGCCGGGTGGCCGGCACCCCGGCAGCCGCGGCGTCCTTCAGGACGGCGTCCACGTCGCCCGGGCGGACGGCCATGACGTAGCGGCCCTGGTCCTCGCCGAACATATAGGCGTGGGCAGGGCAGGCGGTGTCATTGGGCAGAGCGACCGTCAGGCCGGTGTTGCCGGCCATTGCCATTTCCGCCAGGGCCAGCGCCAGGCCGCCGTCAGAGAGGTCGTGGCAGGCGGCGACCCGGCGGGCGTCGATCTGGGCGCGCACGAAATCGCCGTTGCGCTTCTCGACCGACAGGTCGACCGGCGGTGGCGGGCCGTCCTCGCGGCCCAGGATGTCGCGCAGATAGATCGACTGGCCGAGATGGCCCTTGGTCTCGCCGACCAGGATCAGCGCCAGGCCGGCCTCGCGCAGCGCGATGTCGACGCAGGCGGTGACGTCCTGCATCACGCCGACGCCGCCGATCACTGGTGTCGGCAAAATGCCGCGGCCCTGGGTTT
>DATEIF010000623.1:0-9582 GCA_035279205.1 Vineibacter sp. | reverse complement strand
TTGCCGCCATGCACCTGCAGGGCGTTGTCGGCGTTGGCCCAGGCGATGCGGGCGCCGAGCAGCTTGGCCATGCCGGCCTCGATATCGCAGCGCCGGTCGCTGTCCTTCTCGCGTGCCGAGAAGTACGTGAGCTGGCGCGCGATCATGGTCTCGACCGCCATCCAGGCGACCTTGCCGGCCACGCGCGGGAAGGCGTAGATCGGCTTGCCGAACTGGATGCGGTCCTTGGCGTAGCGCAGGCCCAGCTCCATGGCGCATTGCGCCACGCCCACGGCGCGCGCCGCCGTCTGGATGCGCGCGCTCTCGAAGGTGGCCATCAGCTGCTTGAAGCCGTTGCCTTCCTGGCCGCCCAGCAGGTTCTCCGCCGGCACCTCGAAGCCGTCGAAGCCCAGCTCGTATTCCTTCATGCCGCGGTAGCCCAGCACCTTGATCTCGCCGCCGGTCATGCCCTTGGCCGGAAACGGATTGTCCTCGCTGCCGCGCGGCTTCTCGGCCAGCAGCATCGACAGGCCCTGGTAGCCCGGCTTGTCCGGATTGGTGCGCACCAGCAGCGTCATGATGTCGGCGCGCGCGGCGTGCGTGATCCAAGTCTTGTTGCCTTGCACCTTGTAGGCATCGCCGTCGCGCACCGCACGCGTGCGCAGGCTGGCCAGGTCGGAGCCGGTGTTGGGTTCGGTGAACACGGCAGTCGGCAGGATCTCGCCCTGCGCGATCTTGGCCAGGTACTTCTTCTTCTGCGCCTCGGTACCGCCCGAGCGGATCAGCTCGCCCGCGATCTCCGAGCGCGTGCCCAGCGAGCCGACGCCGATATAGCCGCGCGACAGCTCCTCGGTGACGACGCACATCGCGAGCTTGCCCATGCCCGAACCGCCCCACTCCTCGGGGATGGTGAGGCCGAAGACGCCCATCTCGGCCATCTTCTCGACCACCGACAGGGGGATCAGCTCGTCCTTGAGATGCCATTCGTGCGCGTGCGGCAGCACCTCGTCACCGACGAAGCGGCGGAACTGCTCGCGCACCATCTCCAGCGCCTCGTCGTCCAGGCCCAGCGCGCCGAAATCACCGGTGTCGAGCGAGTCGGCCAACAGAGTCGCGATGCGCAGGCGCACCGCGTTGCTGTTGCCACGCGCCACCAGCTTCTGCACCGCCGGCGTGGCGATCGCCTGCAGCTCGTCGTCCGTCATCCCCAGATCGCTGCCGCGCACGATCTCGACCTGGCTCATGGCGATACCGCCCGACAGCTGGCTGAGGTATTCGCCGTAAGCCGCCTGCAGCAGCAGCGTCTCGAGCTCGCCCAGCTTGCTCGCCGTCGCCAGCGTCTCGGCCCAGCGGCGCATCTGCACCAGGCCGGCGACGTAGGTCGCGATCCAGGCATAGCCGTGAGCGGCGAATTGCTCGCGCTCCAGCAGCTTGGCATCGACGCGACCGGCCGGCGCGATCAGGCGCCGCACCGCCGCCTTGGCCGCGATGTCGAAGGCGAGCGCGGCGCGCTCGGCGTCGGCACACAAGGCCAGGAGATTGTCGAGGACGAGCGGCGCGACGGTCGCGTCGCGCTTTTCAGCGAGAGACATCAGAAACTCCAGAGATCACTGCAAGACACGCCTCATGGTGAGCTTGTCAAACCATGAAGCGCCACACCGCGACGGTGCGATGCCTTCATGGTTCGACAAGCTCACCATGAAGGCTGACGTCAATCTTCCAGCGCATCCTCGAGCGTGCGCAGGCCGGGCCGCTTGGCCGAGACCAGCACCGCCATGTTTCCGGGCTTGTGCTGGTTCTTCCACATCTTGGTATGGGCGCGCGGGATGTCTTCCCAGGCGAACACCTCGGACATGCAGGGATCCAGCCGCCGCTCGATCACCAGCTGGTTGGCCTGGGCGGCCTGCAGCAGGTTGGCGAAGTGGCTGCCCTGGATGCGCTTCTGGCGCATCCATACGAAGCGCGCGTCGAAGGTCAGGTTGTAGCCGGTGGTGCCGGCGCAGAACACGACCATGCCGCCGCGCTTCACGATGAAGCAGGAGACCGGGAAGGTCTGCTCGCCGGGATGCTCGAAGACGAAGTCGACGTCGTTGCCCTTGCCGGTGATCTCCCAGATGGCGGCGCCGAACTTGCGCACCTTCTTCATGTACTCGGCGTAGCCCTTGGTGTCGTCGACGTCGGGCAACTGGCCCCAGCAATCGAAGTTGTTGCGCACGATGGCGCCTTTGGCGCCCAGGCTCATCACGAACTCGCGCTTGCTCTCGTCGCTGATGACGCCGATGGCGTTGGCACCCGACACCGCGATCAGCTGGATCGCCATCGAGCCCAGACCGCCGGCGGCGCCCCACACCAGCACGTTCTGGCCCGGCCGCAGGATGTGCGGGCGATGGCCGAACAGCATGCGGTAGGCGGTGGCGAGCGTCAGCGTGTAGCAGGCGCTCTCTTCCCAGGTCAGATGTTGCGGCCGCTTCATCAGCTGGCGCGCCTGCACACGGCAGAACTGGGCGAAGGAGCCGTCCGGTGTCTCGTAGCCCCAGATGCGCTGCGAGGGCGAGAACATCGGATCGCCGCCGTTACACTCCTCGTCGTCGCCGTCGTCCTGGTTGCAGTGGACGACGACCTCGTCGCCGACCTTCCAGCGCTTCACCTTGGAGCCGACGGCCCAGACGATGCCGGCGGCGTCAGAGCCGGCGACATGGAATGGTGCCTTGTGGATGTCGAACGGCGACACCGGCACGCCCAGCCCGGCCCAGACGCCGTTGTAGTTCACGCCGGCGGCCATCACGAGGACCAGCACCTCGTCGTCGCCGATGGCGTGCGTGGGCACGACCTCGAGCTGCATCGCCTCTTCGGGTGGTCCATGGCGCTCGCGCCGGATCGCCCAGGCGTACATGCTCTTCGGGACGTGGCCCAGTGGTGGAATCTCGCCGACCTCGTACAGGTCCTTCTTCGGCTGCCCGGCGGTCGGATGTGATGAGACTACGGCCAACGCTGCGGTCATCTGCGGCCCCTGCGCTTGCGAATAGCGTCCACGACGAACACCATCCCCTGACACAATGTTTCTTGAGCTGAACGGTTTCCCCAAACGGGGAAGTTAGCGGGCGCAGCGTAATGGTGCATCGCACAATGTCAAATTCTATTAGATCGCACCCACCAAAAGGATAGAAAATTGCCACGAGGCCCGAATCACCCCCGCCGACGGGTGGTTATTGAGTGCAGTGCCGCATCCGATAGCCGCGGCGCGTTACCTTTTTAACAAGTTGGAATGATAGTGATTCCAAGGGGCTAACGTTACCTGCTGCGCGACCTTGGCAGCTCGGAACGAAACAAATCCTGCTGCACGACAGCAACGCCATCGCACATGGCCATTAGCTACGAGAGATAGCCTCATTCGGCCTTTGCAGGAAGTCGAGAACCCATAGAAACCAAATTCTTCCCTTTCGTCATTGACTCTGATCTCCCTTGCCCTTCCTATTGGCTAATTTGATTAGCCAAATAAATGCCCAACCCTCACGGTGCGGCGTCATGGGAGGCCGGATGTGCATGTCACCCCTCGGCACGGTGGATAGTTCTCCTTGCCCGGCACTGACCGGGGTTTGGCGCCGGCACGGACTGGCGTTGGATGATGCACCCGCCGTCGAGGACAGCTGCGTCGTCTGGCTGCAAGCCGGACCCTATTTCGCCGACATGCGAACGCCGCTGGCCGACAGCTCGGCGCCGGCCACAGCGTTCTGCGGCCGGTCCATGTGGGCTGCGCCGGTGATGACCTTCCACCGCGACCTCGACTTGGCGGTTCCACCGCGCGCCGACAGCGGGCACCTCCGCTTCGCGGACGGGCAGCTGATCGAGGACGGCACGTTCACCCGGGACGGCCGGACCATCCGCTACAGGGAGTTCTGGACCCGGACCGACCACACGCCGTCGCGCCGGTTGGTGCTGGACGCGGTGACGAAGACCAGCTCCCGGCGCTATGTCGAAGTCGACGGTCACGCGATGATGATGGTCGACGACCGAGCCATGGGCGGGGCCTTTCTGGCGACGCACTTCGTCGAGGAGGGCGGTCGCTGGCACGGCGCACGCCATCTGGACGACGGCAACGCTCTTGCCGCGCCCATCATCGACGATCCCGCGGCAACGCAGACCGTTCTCTCCTTTCCGAACCTGGCGCCGCCGTGGTCGGACACGCTATGGCGCGTGCAGTGGCGTGATCTTCCAGGTGAGGGAGCGCAGCATGGCTGATCGGGCCGCGGTCACCTCCCAGATCACGCTCGGCACCGGGGTGTTCGGCGTCAATTTCATTGCCATGGCGATGGTGAACGCGCTGCCGTTCCTCACCGGCGCCAACATCGACCAGCGTGGCCTCAGTACCGTGCAGGCCGGCGCCGTCAACAGTGTCGAGCTGCTGTGCTGCGCCATCCTCGCGATCGTCCTGGCCAAGCCATCCCTTGCCCTGCGCCCCCGCCTGCTCGGCTGGGCAGCCTGCGGTTTGTTCGCGGCCGGCAACCTGATGGCGCTCAGTGCCGATCTTGCGATGCTCTTCGTCGCCCGGGGGATCGCAGGGATCGGTGAAGGCCTGGCCGTCAGCGCCAGTGCGCGTGCCATGGCTCATGCCCGTTCGCCGGCGACGGTCAGCGGCTACGTCGCAACCATCGTGGCGTTGATCGGCGCCGGCGAGGCACTGCTGATCGAGGCGATCGTGGCGCGGCACGGCTACGTCGGCGGCTATGTCGGCTTGGCGGTGATCGGATTGATCTGCGGCGTCATCGCCAGCGCGTTGCCGCGCACACCGGTCATGCTCCCGGCACCCGCTCGCGGCGCCACAGCGGGCAGCGCTGTTCGCTGGCGCGCCGCATTGCCGGTCGTGGTCGCGGCCTGCACGGTTCTGTTCGGCGCCGGCATGGTCTGGAGTTTCGCCGAGCGCCTTGGCTTGGCAACCGGCCTGTCATCCGCCGATGTCGCGCGCACCATCAGCCTCACCGCCTTGCTATGCATCGGCGGTGGCGTGGCGGCCGTCATCGCTGCCCGCTTTGGCCGCGACTTCCTGATGGCCGCCATCGGCGCCACCGTGTTCGGGCTCTCGGTCGCAGCCTTTGCGTTGGCCACGACGCCTTTGGCCTACGTCGCATCCCTCTCGGTTCTCTCCTTCGCCTACCTGTTTGCCGGGCCATTCATCACGTCGATCGCGCTGCGCGTCGATCCCAGCGGTGGCCTCCTGAGTGCCGCACGCGGCGCCCAGTTGCTGACCAGCGCAGCGGCGCCAACCGTCGGCGGTCTGTTCCTCGCCTACGGCTCTGTCGAGGCGGTGGCCCTGCTGGCGACAGCGACCTCAGGCGGGGCCGTTGCGGCGATCTTTGACGCCTACCGCCAGAGCCATCGTTCCATCGTGCAACCCGCACCGGCGCTCTCCTGACGGCGCCTGGAGTCCATCCATGTCAGACAACCCATCCGTATTGCCCGCCGCGACGGGTCTCGCCGCTCTGCTTGACCGTCTGCGCGCGGTGGCAGCGCGCCCGATCGCCGAAGCCGTCGCGCTGCCGCCGGCGTGCTACACCGACCCGGCTTTCTACGCCTTGGAGCGCGAGCGCATTTTCGCGCGCGAGTGGCTGTGTCTCGGCCGCGGCGCCGACATGGCCGCGCCCGGCGATTATCTGACCTTGGACATTCCGTCGCTGGCATCGATCATGGCCGTGCGACAGCGCGACGGGTCGATCAAGGCACTCAGCCGAGTCTGCCGCCATCGCGCCGCGTTGCTGGGCGAGGCCGGCGGCGGCCACGTCAAGCTGTTCGTCTGCCCGTATCACAACTGGGTCTACGATCTCGATGGCACGCTGCGCGGCGCGCCGACGATGACAAAGAATCCCGCCTTCGATCGCAAGGCCTGCACGCTGCCCGCGTACCGGTGCGAGGAATGGGAGGGCTTCGTCTTCGTCAACCTCGACCCCCATGCCGCCCCCCTTTCGCCGCGGCTCGCCGATATTTCGCAGCGTGCCGCCCGCTACGGCCTCGCCGACATGAAGACCGCGTTCATCGTGGAGGACGTCTGGGACACCAACTGGAAGGTGCCGTTCGAGAATGGCACCGAGACCTATCATCATATCGGCGTGCACAAGGAAACCCTGGAGCCGTACTTTCCGGGCCTCGGCACGGTGTGCGAACCGGGCGGTCCGGGCTACAACCTGCATGTCGTCCCCACCGCCAAGGACCACCGCTTCTCAGACGTGCCCGCCGACCGTCCGGACACGTCGACGCTCAATCCTGACCTCGGCGCCGAGGAGTTGGCCGGCTTCCTCATCGTCGGCATCTACCCGACATTGGCGATCGTCTTCGCCGGCGCCCATACCGTGTGGTTCACGTTCAATCCGCTGGGGCCGGAGCACACGCATGTGCGTGTCGGGCGCATCAGCCCGGCGGCCTACCTGCAAGGGCCTGACATTGATGCGCGCATGAAAGAGGACCGCGCACGACTGGAAGAGATCATCCGCGAAGACAGGGTGTCCTGCACCGGCGTACAGCGCGGCCTGCAGACCCGCGATGCCGTCTGTGGTCCCCTGTCGCCGCTGGAGCTGACGGTCGCCGAGTTCGGCCGCTACCTGGCGCGCCGGCTTCTGGACGATTGACGCTGTCGTTTCAGGCCCGCGCCGGCTGAAGCAGGCGTAAGGCGATCGCCGCCACATCCGCCTGCAGGGCGTCGAGCTGTGCCGCGTTGCGCACCGGCGGGCGTGGCGTGTAGGGCCAAACCAGGGCCATCAGAACCGCGCCATAAATCATGGCGGAGAGCGTGCCGGCATCCATCGGACGAAAGATTCCGCGGTCGACGCCGTTCTGGATGACCTGTTCGAGCTTCACATGCCGCGCCTTGAGCGGCGCCAGCTTGTAGGTCTCTTCGGCAGGTCCGAGTGCGGCGACGATGGCTTCGTAGCCGCCCGGCGTCGCGAGATCGCGCAGCAGCATATAGGCGTAGGCCGGGCGCGTGGCGAAGAACCAGACGACGCCGCGCGCCCATTGCTCGATCGCCGGGCCCGGCTCAAGCGCCACATCGACCTGCACGAACTGGGCGATATCGTCCACCATCTGCCGCGCCAGCGTGCCGATGATCGCATCACGACTGGCGAAGTGCTTGTAGACCGACGGTGGCTGGATGCCGACGGCATCGGCGATGTCCTTGATGCGCAGTTCCTCGACTCCGCCGCGCGCGACCAGGCGCATCGCCTCGCTCAGGATCAGCTCACGCGTGCCGGCCGGATCTTCCTGGCGCAGTCGGCGTCGCCGCGGTGCTGTCACAAGGGCCTCCCCGGCCGCGCCGCAGGCACGCGCGACGTCAGCGGCAGACCGCCCGCAATGCCTGCCATTCGCGCGCCGTCATGGCCGGCTCGCCGGTCGGCGGCCGCTTGGTGGCTTCAAGTCGTTCGCGCGTCGGCGGGTGGGTCGACAGGATCCCGGCCTCCTCCGCCGCATCCCGCGGCTTGGTCGCCGAATCACCGGGCGCCTTGCCCTTGTCGCCGGGCGGCGGCTTGTTCTGCATCTCGAGCAGCTTGCCGAAGAACGTCGACAGACCGTCGGCGCGCATGCCGACCCGGTCCATCAGTTCCAACGCCGTACGGTCCGCCTCGCGCTCGGCATCGCGGCTGTGGCGCAGGGCCAGCAGCACGCCGCCGGCACCGCCCAAGGTCGCGACATCGGACGAATAGCCGCCGGTCACCAGCTTGATCAACATGTCGAAGCCGTAGGCGCGCAGCAGACCTTTCATCGAGTGATGGTGCACGACATGGCCGACCTCGTGGGCGATGACGCCGGCGACTTCCTCCGGCCCTGCCGCCTTCTCGATCAGGCCGGAGAACACGATCAGCCGGCCGCCCGGCACCGCGAACGCGTTCACGATCTTGTTCTGAACCACGGTCACATCGATGCGCCGTTCGTAGCTCGAGACCTGCTGCAGTCGGTCGATCAGCTTCTGCAGCGCCTCCTGGCCCTCGGCGCCGGTGCATCGGCGCATGTCGCCGGTCATGGCAGTCACGACCGAGTCGCCGAGCGAGCGTTGCCAGACATGAGGCACATAAGGCGCGACGACGTTGGGCAGCTTCTCGGCCGCGAACACCATCAGCCCGACGGTCACGGCCAGCGCCGCGGCGACGCCGCCCAATGCCGGCGCGATACGAGGCCGCCGATTGGCGGCGCGCTTCAGATTGCCGCCCAGCTCGGCCAGAGACTGGCGCAGCACATCGTCCTCGATCGCCAGCCGCGTGCCGGGCTGGCGCGCGCACACCAAGAGCGCATGCGGCTCGTGCTCGGCATCGGACGCCACCTCGATCTCGGCTGTCGGCCAGCGCACGACCACCTGCCCCTCGGCTGTCGCGGCCACCAGTTCGGCCGGTGTCGCCTTCACGGTGACCAGATGGGCGATCGGACGCACGCCGTCGTAGAAGCGGGCATGCATGGGAAGCGCGGTGGCGGACTGGGTCATGGCTTACACGATTCCGGTATCGAACAAGTCGAGCAGACCCTCGCCGATCGCCGGCCCCTGTCCGAGGGCCTGGGCGACTGCCGGCGCATCGATCTCGCCGTAGATCCAGAGCTGGTCGGCGATCAACCGGGCCGTCCGATGCAGCACCCAGGGCCAGCCGATGCCGAAGGTGAACACCAGGATGATCCAGTTCAGCACGATGAAGCCCCACATCTGGCCCGTGGTCACACCGCTCACGAACTGCATGCGCCCGAACCAGGTGCGCGAGATGAGGTAGCGCAGCAGATACGCCTGGTACCAGCAGCGCAGCGGCAGGATCACCACGCCGATCAGCGAGTAGATCACCAGCACCACCAGGAACATGATCAGGATCACCAGGGGCGTCGGATGGGTGACCTTTTCGCTCAGCGTTTCCCAGCCGCCGAGGCGATCGATCACGCCGGACAACCCGCCGATCGCCACGGCAACAATGCCGATCAGCACGACCCAGGCCAGGATGTTGAGAAAATAGAAGCCGATGAAGCGGCCATAGATGTCACCCGCCTGGCCGGCGAATCCGAACTTCACTGTGCCGAAGGTGAGGTTCTGCAGCCTGTACCGCGCCAGCATGACGTCGAGCACCGGCGTCATCAGCTGGCCGCTCATGCCGTTGACCAGCCCGAGCCCGACCGAGATGCCGCCGAATTTCCATGCCGAGCCGTCGAGCCCGGACCGAATACCGCGCCAGCGCGTGCGCGTGAGCTTGTAGCGCAAGCCGGCGTAGCGCCCGACGGCGAGCAACGGGTAGCCGGCCAGCAACAGAAGCCAGGTCGTGACGTCGTCGGCATCCACCTCCTGCAGCAGCGTGTCGCGCGCGAACAGCCACAGCGCGCCCAGCAGGATTCCGGCGATCACCATCAGGAAGCCGACACCGGCCAGGAAACCGAGGAACAGCTCGATGCCGCGGCCGCGATATTCGAAGCGATCGTCGAAGGCCTTGAAATGGGACCACAGGTAGCGGCGCACGCGCGTGCGGCCCCAGAAGCGATAGACGCCGAGCGTGACCAGTGTCAGCAGCAGGCTGCGCAGATAGACGAGATAAAGTTCGCCGAGTTTACCGTCGTAGGTCAGCCGAGTCGGCGGATTGACATGGATCGGCGGCG
>DATEIF010000622.1:0-4771 GCA_035279205.1 Vineibacter sp. | reverse complement strand
CGTGCTCGCGGGTGGGCAGAGCCTGGTTCCGCTGATGAACCTGCGCATGGTTCGGCCGATGGCGCTGGTCAGCATCAACGGCTGCGACGAGCTGGACTACATCCGCGTCGAGGACGGCCGGCTTGTCCTCGGCGCCCGCGTGCGTCAGGCGCAGGCGGAAGAATCCGCATTGGTCGGCCGCGAATGCCCGTTGCTGGCAGCGGCACTGCCGTACTGCGGGCCGCAGGCAACCCGCAACCGGGCGACCGTGTGCGGCAGCCTGGCGCACGCCGATCCGGTGGCGGAGTTGCCCGCCGTCGCGGCGGCGCTGGACGCCGAATTCGAGATCGCCGGCAAGCGGGGCATACGCCGCATACCGGCCGCGTCGTTCTTTGTCAGCGAGCTGGCCAACAGCATGGAGCCTGGCGAGATGCTGGCCGCCGTGCGCTTCGAGCGTGCCGAGGCCGGCGAGCGCTGTGCCTTCCTGGAGGTCAGCAACCGACGGCACGGCTTTGCCGTCGCCGGCGTGGCGCTGCGGTTGCGGCTCGACGCCGGCGGTCGCTGCAGTTTCGCGCGCATCGCGATGATCGGCGCCGGTCCGGTGGCATCGCGCATCACGTCCGCGGAAGAGGTCCTGACCGGCGCCGTCGTCGGTGAAGCCGCCATCGACGCGGCTGCCGTGGCGGCGGTGGCCGCCGTACGGCCGCCGATCGACATCCACACCGATGCCGACTACCGCCGGCATGTCCTGGGTGTGCTGCTCAAGCGCGCGCTGCGCCAGGCGCTGGAAGCGTGCCACGTCCGTGGGGAGGGAGCACCATGACCGATACGGTCGAGGTCACGCTGAAGGTCAATGGTCGCACGGCGACGCGTCAGGTCGAGCCGCGGTTGCTGCTTGTCGATTTCCTGCGCCACGAGCTCGGTCTCAAGGGCGCCCATGTCGGCTGCGAGCAGGGCGTATGTGGCGCCTGCACCGTGCTGATCGACGGGCGCAGCGCGCGCAGCTGCCTGCATTTCGCGGTCGCGGTGCAGGGGACTGAAATCGCCACCGTCGAAAGTCTCGGTAGTCGTGACTCCCTGCATCCCATCCAGGAGGCCTTCCACAAGGCGCACGGTCTGCAGTGCGGCTACTGCACCCCGGGCTTCCTGGCAACGACGGTCGAGCTGCTGGCCCGCAATCCTGACCCGGACGAAGCCGAGATCCGTCGGGCGCTGACCAACAACATCTGCCGCTGCACCGGCTACGCCAACATCGTGAAGGCCGTCCGCGCGGCGGCCGCGGCGATGCGCGCGATGCCCGACAAGGCAGCGTGACGGAGGCGGGCATGGCCGACCGGCGACACTATATCGGGCAGGACGTCCTGCGACGCGAGGACGAGTACCTGCTGCGCGGCCGCGGCCGCTTTGTTGACGACTTGCCGACGCCGACCGACACGGTTCATCTCGGCTTCGTTATGAGTCCCTATGCGCATGCCCGGGTCGTTTCGATCGACGCCAGCCGGGCACTGGCGCACGGGGGCGTTATCGCCGTCTACACGGGCGCGGACATCGCGAAGCTGGTCCAGCCCATCGTCGCCGAGATCGAGTTTCCCGGCTACCATCGACACGGCCGTGACGTGATCGCGCGCGACAAGGTGCGTTTCGTCGGCGAGCACGTCGCTGTCGTCGTCGCCGAGAACGCCTATGCCGCGCAGGACGGCATCGAGCTTGTGGACGTCGAGTACGAGCCGCTCCCGGTGGCATCCGATCTGGAAACGGCCACGCAGCCCGGTGCGCCGCTGGTCCACGACGCTATCCCCAACAACCTGATCTTCAAGGGCCAGCTCACCACCAAGGATTTCGCGGCTGGCTTCGCGCGCGGCGAGCATGTCATTCGCGAGCGCTTTCGCTCGGGGCGCGTGGCCGGCGTTCCGATGGAGCCGCGCGGCTGCCTGGCGCTGCCCGATCATGTCGGTGATTCCATCGTCTTCTATTCATCGACCCAGATTCCGCACCTTGTTCGCACCGCACTGGCGCGTTGCCTCGATGTGGCCGAGCCGCGCATCCGCGTCGTGGCGCCGGAAGTGGGCGGTGGTTTCGGCACCAAGGCTCAGATCTATCCCGAGGAGTTCGTCGTCGCCGCGCTGGCCTTCGATCTGCGCCGCCCGGTCAAGTGGATCCAGGACCGGCGCGAGGAATTGCTGACCGACATCCACGCCCGCGATCACATCTACGACGTCGAGATCTCCTTCGACAGCCAGGGCATCGTGCAGGGCCTGAAGCTCAGCCTGTGGACCAATGCCGGCGCTTATTCGACGTTACCCTTCGGCTGCACCTTGGAGGCCACCGGCGGCGCGCGCATGATCGTGGGTCCGTATCGCATCTCCAACTACGCCTACGAGACCCACGCGGTGGCGACCCACACATGCCCCTCGGGGGCATACCGTGGCGTCGCGCAGCCGACCTGCTTCATGGCCATCGAGGGCCTGATGGACCGTATCGGCCGCAAGCTCGGTATCGATCCGGCCGAGATCCGCTTGCGCAACATGGTGCCGACCAAGGACCTGCCGTGGGTCAATGTCGTGGGCGTGCGCTATGACACCGGCAGCTTCGTGGAGTCGCTGGAGCGCGCCCTGACGGCGATCGATTATGCCGGTTTCCGCACCCGGCAGCCGGCCGATCGCCTGGTCGATGGCAAATACCGCGGCATCGGCATCTGCTCGTTCACCGAGGTCAGCGGCACCGGCGCGCCGGGCTGGCGCGCGCGCGGGCTGGTCCGCATGCCGGGGTTCGACAGCAGCATCGTGAAGGTCGAGCCGACCGGCAAAGTCACCGCCTATGTCAGCCACGCCAACGGCGGGCAGGGCCATCTCACGACCTTCGCTCAGGTCGTGGCCGACGCACTGGGCGCCGATCTCGCCGATGTGACCATCATAGAAGGCGATACCGGCGCCACGCCCTACGGCACCAACACGTTTGCCAGCCGCAGCGCCGTGACCGGCGGCGGCGCGCTCATTCGCGCCTCGACCAAGGTGAAGGAAAAGATGCGGCGCATCGCGGGCCACATGCTGGAAGCGGCGCCGGCTGATATCGTCATCGAAGGCGGCCGTGCCTTTGTTGTCGGCGTGCCGCAGGTCGGGCTCGATTTTGCCGGCATCGCCGAGACCGCCTATTCGATGAACAATTTCGGTTTGCCCGAAGGCGATGGCTATGGGCTGGAGGCGACGGATTTCTACGATCCGCCGCTGGTCACCATGGCCAACGCGGTGCATATCGCGCAGGTCGCCGTCGATGCCGAGGACGGGCGCGTCGAGATCGAGCGCTATCTCGTCGTTCACGACTGCGGGCGCATCATCAATCCCATGATCGTCAATGGCCAGATCCACGGCGGCACGGCACAGGGCATCGGCGAAGCGCTGATGGAGGAGATGGTCTACGACAGCGAGGGCCAGCTGCAGAACGCCACCTTGCTCGACTACCTGCTGCCGACGGCGGAGGATGTGCCGAACTTCGAGATCGACCACCTCGAGTCGCCATCCATCGATGCCGAAGGCGGCTTCAAGGGCGTCGGCGAAGGCGGCGTGATCGGCGCCGTGCCGGCGATCGTCAACGCGGTGGCCGACGCGCTGGCCGGCCTGGGGATCAACATCAACCGCAAGCCGCTGCGGCCGGCCTTTCTGTCGCGGCTGATGCGCGAGGCGCGCGCGAGCCGGCCGGCGGCATGAGCCTGTTCATCGATCCTGCGGTCGATCCGCGTCCGGCACCGCTGGCTTTCAACCCGTTCAAGGCGCTGGTGGCACCGCGGCCGATCGGCTGGATCAGCACGGTCGACCGCGATGGCGCGGTCAACCTGGCGCCGTACAGCTTCTTCAACGGCGTTGCCGATGATCCGCCCTGCGTGATGTTCGCGGCGACCGGCGCGCATGTCGACGGCGGCGCCAAGGACAGCCTGCGCAACGCGCGAGAGACCGGCGAGTTCGTGGCCAACGTGGTCACGTGGGACCTGCGCGAGCAGATGAACCGAACAGCATCGCGCGCGGCACGGCATGTCGATGAGATGGCATTGGCGGGCCTGACACCGGTCCCGTCCCGCAGGGTGCGGCCGCCGCGCGTCGCGCAGTCGCCGGCCGCCCTTGAATGCCGGGTGCTGCAGATCGTGCCGCTGCCGGAGGGCCGGCACGGCGCCAATCACATGGTCATCGGCCAGGTCGTCGGTATCCATATTGACGCGAGTCTCGTTGTCGACGGCCGGATCGATACGCGCCAACTGCGCCAGGTTGCACGTCTGGGCTACATGGACTATTGCGTCGTCGACGAGGTCTTTGCCATGTCACGTCCGGATTGACGGGGTACGCCATCAGCAAATCAAGCCATGAGCCCGATGACGCGGCGAGTACCTCTCCCGAGGAGCCGGAGCGCGAGCGTCAGGGGGTGCAGTCGGTCGAAATCGGCGCACAGATCCTCGACGCTCTCGCCGCGGCGACTGGCCCCAGCACATTGAGCGAGATCGCCAAGCGCACCGGCATGACGGCCAGCAAGGCGCACCGCTATCTGGTCAGCTTCGGCAAAAGCGGTTTGGTGCGGCAGGATCCGATCAGCAGCCGTTACGATCTGGGCGAGATGGCGCTGCGGCTGGGTCTGGCCGCGGTCAGCCGACTGAAGGTCGTGCAGCTGGCGACCGAGGCGATCGTCAATCTCAACCAGGAACTCGATATCACCACGATCCTGACGGTGTGGAGCGAACGTGGCCCGGTGGTGATCGGTTGGTATGACGCCAGCGAGATCATCGTCTGCAACCTCAACGTCGGTTCGA
>DATEIF010000621.1:0-7142 GCA_035279205.1 Vineibacter sp. | reverse complement strand
CGGGCAGCGCATGCCCACCATGGCCAGCCAGTAGTTGCCGTCGGAGGCGAGGTTGATGTTGTCGGGATAGCCCGGCAGGTTGTCCATCACCATCTCGACCTTGCCCTTCTTGGGGCCGTCGAACCAGTAGCGCTTGACGGTGCAGCCAAAGGTCTCGGCGAACAGGATCGACTGTCCGTCGCTGGCGATGCAGATGCCGTTGGGGAATTTAAGGCCGCTGACCGCCGTGTGCGTGGTGTTGGTGTTGGGATCATAGCAGATGATGCGGCCATTGCCGCGCGCCTCGACGCTCTCGACCGGCCATTCGTCCATCTCGTAGCGCACGGTGGCTTCCGAGAAGAAGATGCGCCCGTCGTCGGCTATGTCGAGATCGTCCGCCAGCCGCAGGCGGCTGTCGTCATTGACCGAGCGCCAGCTGCGATTGGTCTCGTCGGTGGCCTTCTCGACCTTGCGATCGGGCGTGATGCGATAGAGCCCCATGCCGCCGATGCAGACATAGAGGTTGTCCTGGCGATCGAACGCCATGCCCAGCGGCTGGCCGCCGATATGGGCATAGACCTCCATGCGCTCGTAGTCTGGCGGGAAGAAGCGCACGATGTCGCCGTGCCGCGAGCCGGCATAGAGATTGTCGTGGCGGTCGAGGAGGACATCCTCAGGCGCCTCGACCCGGCCCAGGCCGATGGCGGTCACATCGCGCAGCTTGTCGTTCTGCGCGAAGGCCGTAGCGCTGTCGGGTGCCGTGCTGGGGATCGGCGGCAGCGCGTGATAGGTCGGACTGACATAGACCTTGCTGATGATGCGGTGCCGGTTCTTCAGCCAGCGGATATCGACCACGGCGGCGAGGATCAGGATGCCGGCCAGCACCATGCGGTTGATGCCGCCCGGCGCCGACAGCGACACCAGGCCGTTGGTGATCAGCAGCACGATCAGGGTGCCGACCAGCGCCTTGGCCACCGAGCCCTTGCCGCCCCCCAGGCTGATGCCGCCCAGCACGGCCGCTGTGAGCACCGTCACCTCGAGGCCAAGCCCGATGTCGCTGCCGGTGGTGCTCAGGCGCGCGGCGAAAAAGAGGCCGGCGACGGCGGTGAGCACGCCGCAGGCGACGTAGCACATCGCCACCGTGCGGCGTACCGCGATACCGGAATTGTAGGCCGAGCGCCGCGAGCCGCCGATGGCGGTGATGTGCCAGCCGGCGCGCAGGCGGGTGAGGAAGACATGGCCGAAGATGGCGACGGCGGCATAGACCAGCACGATCAGCGGCACGCCGAAGACATCGCCGTCGCCGATGAAATTCCAGGTTTCCGAGTCCGGCAGGTAGCCGGCGATGGCGTTGGAGTACTGCAGGATCAGCAGATCGTAGATCGAGCGATAGACGATCAGCGTGATCAGCGTGGTGATGAAGGCGCGCAGGCGCAAATAGCCGATCAGGATGCCGTTGATGGCGCCCAGCGCCGCGCCGAACAGCAGGGTGACGGGAATCGCGGCGGCCACCGGCCATTTCAGCACGTGGATCAGGAACAGCGCGCAGAAATTGGTGAGCGCGAAGCTCGACCCGACGGACAGGTCGATACCGCCCACGATCATCACCAGCGCCATGCCCAGCACGATGAAGCCGATCTCGCCGGCCTGGCGTGAGGCGGCGGTCAGGCTGGCCGGCGACAGGAAGCCGTCGATCGCCTGGCTCAGCCCGAAGGCGACGGCGATCAGCACCACCACCGGGATGGCCGTCTCGGTCCAGCGCTTCGACAGGATCTCGCCCAACATGTGGTCGGGCCAGTAGCGATAGCGCAGGCGGGTCAGCCGTTCGCCCAGGCTCTCGGTCGCGGCGGCGGCTTCCCTCCCCGCGGCGTCGCGACTGGCGGTGCCCTGCAGGCCCGGCGCGTGATCGGTCTCGGTTGCTGTGACCATGGCGCAATCCCTCTACCGGCTTATCGACGCGCTGCATCGATGGGCCGTACGCGGCCGCCTCCCCCGTCGTTCGGGGGAGGCGGATGAGCCTTACTTGTTCAGCGACCAGCAGGTGCCGGGCAGCGAGGCGTTCTCCTTGGTGATCGGGATCAGGGTCGTGTAGATCGAGCCCTTGGCGGCACCCGGCTTGACACCCGACTGCAGCAGCCACTTGATCATGGTCACCATGCTGCCGGCCTGCGACGGCACGTCGTAGCTGAAGTCGACGTCGAAGGCGCCGCTCTTCACCAAATCGCACGAGCGCGTCTGCTCGCCGCCGCCCGATGTCGCCAGAAAGACCTTGCCGGTGAGTCCGGCTTCCTGGATGGCGGCGGCAGTGCCGACATCCATGCCGTCCCAGAAGCCGATGATGCCGCACAGATCGGGATGCTGCTTCAGCACGGTCTGGGCGATGCCCTTGGCCTTGGTGGCATCCCAGTCGGCGGCCTGGCTCGACACCACCTTGATCTCGGGATGCTTGCCCAGCACGTTCTCGACGCCGGTCAGGGTATAGGCGCTGGCCGCCGCCGACAGCTGGCCCTGCATGATGGCGATCTTGTTGGACTTGCCCTTGCAGGCGTTGATCACGGCCGCCGCCTGCTTCTCGCCCATCTCGATCCAGTCGGCGCCGACATAGGCCGAGGAGTTGTAGCTGGAGCGCATGTTGATCTGCACGACATGGATGCCGGCCGCCTCGGCGCGCTGCAGCAGTTTGGCGTAGGTCTGCACGTCGGGGTTCTGCACCACCATCACGTCGGGCTTTTCCGACAGCAGCGAGGTCACCGCCTGGGCGCCGGCATTGGTGCTCCAGTTGGCGTCGCGCAGCACGAACTTCACGCCCAGCGGCTCGAGCTCCTTCTTCAGGCCGGCGTACCAGCCCTGCATCAGATCGACATTCATCGCCAGCGGCACATAGGCGATGGTCTTGCCTTCGAGCGCCTTCAGGTAGGGCGCGCGGAACGGCTCGTCGAGGCCCTTGCCCTGCGCCAGTGCTGCGGACGACGCGCCGGCGAGGCCGGCCAACAGAGCGCCGCCGGCCACCAGCCGCGACATCGTATTGCGTGAAATGGACATCATGTTTCCTCCTTTGCGAAACGCCCCTGCTTTTCAGATGTCTCCCTGCTGGGCGGTCTCCTCGTTGCGCGGGTTGAGAACGGAATCGATCAGGATGGCGATCAGCAGGATGACACCCTTGATCAGGTTCTGGGCCGAGTACGACATGTCGAGAATCGTCATGCCGTTGAGCAAAGTGCCGATCAGCAAGGTACCGGTGACCGCGTTGAGCACGCCGCCGCGGCCGCCGCTCAGTCCGATGCCGCCCAGCACCACGACCAGGATCACGTCGTAGATCATCGTCGAGTTGTAGATGCGGGTCTGCATCGTGCCGATCGATGCTGCCATCACCATGCCGGCGAAGGCCGCGATCAGCGCCGCGAACACGTACTGGCGCAGGATCAGCGGCCGGGTCGGGATGCCGATGGCCCGCGCGCCCAACGGATTATCGCCGGTGGCATAGAGGTAGGCGCCGAAGCGCGTGTAGCGCAGCAGGAAGGCGCACACGAGGATCGTCAACCCGAACATCACCACCGGCAGCGGGATGCCGGCGACGCTGCCGCGACCGAAGAAGGCGAAGGCGTCGAGCCGTGGCGACCACGGCACGAGGTCGAGCTGGAAGAAGGCCACCTGCCCCAGGCCGGCGAGGAAAAGGCCCGAAGCCAGGGTGGTGAACAGTGATGGCACCTCGGCGTAGGCGATCAGCCAGCCGTTCACCAGGCCGAACACGACGACCAGCGCCAGCGCCGCTGCAAAGGCGAGGCCGACCGAATGGCCGTCGTTCACCATCTGCAGCACCAGTCCGGGCGGCACCGCCAGCGCCGCGATCATCGAGATGTCGATGCCGCGGCCGATGACCACGACCGCCATGCCCAGCCCGAGAATCCCCAGGATGGCCACGTTCTGCAGCAATGCCACGATGTTGCTGGTGCTGAAGAAGCCCGGCAGGAACAACGAGAAGGCAAGGAATAGAACAATGAATATGGCGAAGACGATGGTCTGCTGTGACAAGCGAACACTGCTCATCGCCGATCCTCACCTATTCCTGCCCTACGCTATGAACGATCGTTCATATTCTGTCCGTTGTTGGGTGCCGACGGCAGGTTCCGTCGTCGACACCGATCGTGCCGCAGTCAAATCCATGCGGTTGGTGCGCCGCTGCCGGCTCGGCCGGAGTGCCGCACTCAGGTTTCGGCCGCGGGCGGTGCGAACCGATAGCCGCAGCGAGAATGAACCGTAGTGCGTTCCCGTAAATGAATGCAATTCATTTTTAGAATCCGCCGCTGTTCGCTCTGCGGACGAAGCACCCGCTCCTCACGTGCTTGGTTCCTGACGCCGGCCTGACGTTGCCACGCCGCCACGGCATTGCATCACGCGGCGACCGACATTGCTCGGCGCGAGCCGGTCCATTACATAGATCATCTATCTATTGACTGACCGGAACCTGGCGTGACCAAGGCGAAAGGAAAAAGCACAAAGGCGGAGGCCGCCCTGCTGGCGGACCAGTTGCGGCCGATCCTGCAACGCCTGCAGCGTCATTTGCGGCGCCAGAACCAGGCGCTGGGCACATCGCCGTTGCATATGGGATTGCTGAACTCGATCGCGCACCAGGAGGGCCTGGGGATCGGTGAATTGGCGGCGCAGGAGAAGCTGCGCGGCCCCACCATCACCGCCCACATCAACCAGATGGCGGTCGAAGGCTGGGTGGAGCGCCGCCCCTCGGCCGACGACAAGCGCCGCGTCGGCCTGTTCATCACCCGCAAGGGCCGCGCCCTGATGGCCGCCACCCAGCAGCGCCGCGCCGACTGGCTGGCGGTGCGGCTGGCCGACCTGCCGCCCGAAGGTCGTCGCGCCGTGGCCGCGGCGCTGGCGCCGCTGGAGGCGCTCTGCCATGACTGAGCCTGTCCCGCCGCGCGATGACGAAGCGCCGGGCACGCCGACGCACCGCGAGATCCGCACCGTCTATATCGGCCTGATGATCGTGATGGCGCTGAGCGCCATCGACCAGAGCATCGTGGCGACCGCCCTGCCCCGTATTCTGTCCGACCTGGGCGGCGTGTCGCATCTGTCGTGGGTGGTGACGGCCTACGTGCTGGCCACGACCACCACCATGCCGCTCTACGGCAAGCTGTCGGACCAGTACGGCCGCAAGCCGATGCTCTACGGCGCCGTCGGCCTGTTCCTGGTCGGCTCGATCCTGAGCGGCTGCGCCCAGAGCATGCCGCAGCTGATTCTGTTTCGCGCCATTCAGGGCATGGGCGCCGGCGGCCTGCTGCCGCTGGCGCAGATCATCGTCGCCGACCTGGTGCCGCCGCGGCAGCGCGGCCGCTACCAGGGCTGGATCGGCGCCGTCTTTGCGTTGTGCAGCGTGCTGGGCCCGGTGGTTGGCGGCATCATCACCGATGCGCTGTCCTGGCACTGGATTTTCTTCTTCAACCTGCCGATCGGCATCGGCGCCCTGGTGGTGATCGCGGTGACGCTGCGCTCGTCACGCCCCGGCGTGCCCGGCAGCCGCACCGACTATCTTGGCGCCCTGCTGCTGTCAGGCGCCACCGCCTGCTTCCTGCTCACCCTCACGCTCGGCGGCACGCAGTTGGCCTGGGGTTCGGCCGCCATCATCGGGCTGGGCGTCGGATCGGTCGTGCTGGCCGCGCTGTTCCTGTTGCGGGAGCGCGTCGCGCCCGAGCCGATCCTGCCGCTGCATCTCTTCCGCGAACGCGTCTACAGCGTCGGCAGCCTGGTGCTGGCGCTGACCTTCATGGCCCTGCTGGGCAGCAGCACGTTCTTCCCGTTGTTCTTCCAGGTGGTGATGGGGCTCTCGCCGTCAAGCTCAGGCCTGCTGATCGCGCCGCAAGCGGTCGGCATCTTCATCTCGGCGCGCATCAATGGCCGCATACTGCTGGCCAAGGGGCGCTACAAGCCGGCGCAGATCCGAGGCCTGTCGATGGCACTGGCAGCCTTCATCTGGCTCGCCTGGGCGGCCGGAACCGGTCAGCCCCTGATGGTGCTGGAGCCCGCCATCCTGTTGCTGGGCCTGGGGCTGGGCTTCGTCACGCCCAACATGAACGTCGCCATCCAGAACGCGGCGCCGCCGGCTGACATGGGTGCCGCCACCGCATCGGCGAGTTTCTTCCGCTCGCTGGGCGGCGTCATCGGCGTGGCGGGCTCGGGCGCCATTCTCACCAACCATTTGCACGCGGCGCTGGCCTCGGGCGCCTTTGCCGGCGTCCTGCAGCCGGACACGCTGCTGAAGGGCGCGATGCAGGACATCGCCAAGCTGCCGCCGGCCACGCACGATGCCGTGGCCGCCATCTACCGCCACGGCATCGCGACGACGTTCACCGTCGGCGCCGCCGTCGCGGCGCTGGCCCTGATTGCCCTGCTGTTCCTGCCCGAGCGGCCGCTGCGCAGCACGCACCGCTGACGTCCGTTACTGTACGACGAGCTGCCGGATAAAGGCGCCGACGTTGGCCGTGTAGCTGCCGGGCAGGCCCAGGGTCTTGTTGATCGCGCCGTGCGAGAGGGCGACCGGCAGGACCGTCACGCGACCGCCCAGGCCGACCGCCTTGGTCGCAAAGTCTTGCGCCTGAGGGCAAGAATTGATGCGCTCGCTCGAGCACACCAGGAGCATGGGCGCCGGCGCTGCCCTCATGCGATGGAACGGCGAAGCGCCCTGCCAAACGGCCGGATCAGCCCCGAAGGCCCTGTCATACAGCGAATAGTGCCGCGCCTTCATGATCTCGACGACGTTCAACGCTGCGCTGTCGAGCGCCACTGTGCCCAGCCACGATGTTGCGCCTTGTCGCGCGGCGATGGCGGGATCCGCCGCCAGCAGCGCCACGAGGTGGGCGCCGGCCGAGTGTCCCATGAGGACGAACCGCGCCGGGTCACCGCCCCAGGACGACGCTTTGGACTGCGCAGCGGCCAGCGCCCTGGCGACATCGTCGGCCTGCGTGAGCGGATGGGTATCGGGCAGCAGGCGGTAGTTGACCGAGATGACGATGAAGCCTTCAGGCAGCCACTTGGCGATCTTGTTGGTGACGACACTGGCGGCCGCCTTGTCGCCGATGGCCCAGCCACCGCCATGAACCATGAGGAGGACGGGTGCCGCCCGCGGCCGCGCCGGCAGGTAGACGTCCATG
>DATEIF010000620.1:0-3055 GCA_035279205.1 Vineibacter sp. | reverse complement strand
GCCCGTCGGCGTCATTATCTGCTACGAAGCGATCTTCCCAGCTGCCGTGATCGATTCTATCGATCGACCGGACTGGATCCTCAATGTTACCAATGACTCCTGGTTCGGGGCGTCGAGCGGGCCCTACCAGCACATGGTCAGCGCCCGCCTGCGGGCGGTGGAAGAAGGACTACCATTGGTTCGTGTCGCCAATACCGGCATCTCTGCCATGATCGATGCGTATGGTCGGATCGAGGCACAACTGGGCATGGAGAAAACTGGGATCATCGACCACAACCTGCCGCCGCCGCTGGCGCCGACACTGTTTGCTCGCTTTGGTGATTGGTCATTTCTGAGCTTATTGTTGCTGTTAGCCTTATCGCTGGTCTATCCCGCCAGGCGAAATTAATACATCCGGTACCCGGCGCCCGAGGGGACGATCGTTTCCTCGGGCTTAAAACAGCGCGAGTGTGGTCACAAGAAAGCAACCGGACATACCAAAAAAGGTATTAACAATAGGACAATTTCACGTCAGAATAACGACCGTGCGCCTATCGGCTTAACGCTGAATACGCGCATCTGCGTTGTACTGGGGACAGACGCGGGATGAACCGCACCTACCCCGCACGCAGGAGGCGAGCCCGGGACGACGATCCCGGCGGCGCCGCGCCATCGCACCGGGTGGCACGGCAGCCGCAAGTGAAGGAGTAAAAAAATGGCAGGTCATCCGGTCGACGTTCACGTGGGGACACGGGTGCGGCAACGCCGAACACTACTCGGCATGAGTCAGGAAAAACTCGGGGAAGCAGTCGGTCTGACGTTCCAGCAAATCCAGAAGTACGAGCGGGGCGCCAACCGAATCGGGTCCAGCCGGCTGTATGAATTCAGCAAGGTGCTGGATGTGCCGGTGTCCTATTTCTTCGAGGACATGCCGGTCAATGTCCTGGTCGGCCCGCGTCGCGGTCGTGGCCGCAAGAGCAGCGGTTTCGCCGAGGAAGGGACGCCCTTCGAGGACGAGAAGGATCCGCTGGCCAAGCGCGAGACGCTCGAGCTGGTGCGCGCCTACTACAAGATCGACGAAGCCAAGGTGCGCAAGCGCATCTTCGAGATGGTGAAGGCGGTCGGGGCCGCATCGCGGGCGCACAAGCTGTCGGGGACCGGCAAGCGCAAGTGAGGGGTGTTTGCCGCCGGTCTGGGCCGGGCGGCAGATATCGGCTGCGACGGCATGGCCGGTGCTGAGGCGCGATCGCGGCATGCCGGAACTCCGCCGGTTGTGATGGGAGGCGGACTGAGGCCGCCGGTGCCGGTATGTCGCGTTGGCTGGCGCTGGCCGGTGCATCCCTTCCTTTCGAGCCTGTGGCTTCCCTTCGCGGTGCGGTGCGGCTAGACCTTGGCGATCGACCACGCCGGGGAACGTCCATGTCCGCCAGTTCTCTTGCCGCGCTGCCGCCCCATCAGGTTGGACCAGCCGGCTGGTATGGACCTGACATGGCGCAGCGCACGGACTGGATCGTGGCGCTGCAGGCGGCCGACCTCGCCGAGATCGATGCCGCGTCCGAGCGGCTGGTGGCGCGCGGTGCCGACATCGCCCACGTCACGCGGGCGGACTTCCCACTGCCGACCCTGGGGCCGAAGCTGGTGCAGGCACTGGACGCGCTGCTGCAGGGGCGTGGTTTCGTGCTGCTGCGCGGCCTGCCGGTCGAGCGCTACAGCCTGCGCCAGGCGGCGACGGCGTTCTTCGGCATCGGCGCCCATCTCGGCAATGCCCGCTCGCAGAACGCCAAGGGCCACGTGCTGGGCCACGTCAAGGACATGGGCCTGTCGAGCAAGGACCCCAACGTCCGCATCTACCAGACCAACGAGCGGCAGACCTATCACACCGACTCGTGTGACGTGGTCGGCCTGCTGTGCCTGAAGACGGCGCGGCGCGGTGGCCTGTCGACCCTGGTCAGCTCGACCACGATCTTCAACGAAATGCGTCGCCGCCGGCCCGACCTGCTGGCGTTGTTGTTCCAGCCTGTCGCCACGGATCGCCGCGGCGAAGTTCCGGCCGGCATGAAGCCGTACTTCGAGATCCCGGTCTTCAGCTGGCACGAGGGCCATCTGACCGCGATCTACCAGCGCCAGTACATCGACAGCGCCCAGCGCCTGGCCGATGTGCCGGCCCTGAGTCCACAGCAGATCGAGGCGCTCGATCTGTTCGACGAGCTGGCCAACGACCCGGCACTCAACCTGCACATGGAGTTCAAGCCCGGCGACATGCAGTTCGTGCACAACCACACCCTGCTGCACGACCGCACCGGCTTCGACGATTGGGACGAGCCCGAGCGGCGCCGCCATCTGCTGCGCCTGTGGCTGGCCTGTCCCGGCGCGCGGCCGCTGCCGCCGGTGTTCGCCCAGCGCTACGGCAAGGTCGATATCGGCGACCGCGGCGGCATCATCGTGCCCGGCACCACCGTCCTCAACGCGCCGCTGGACGCGGTGTGAGCCCGCTGTCCCTCGAGGCCATCGTCCGCAGCCATCCGCTGCTGTCGGTGGTGCTCGATCGCGGCAAGGCCTGGGCATTGCCCGACGCCTGGCTGGTGGCGGGCGCGGTGGCGCAGGGCGTGTGGAACGCCAGGACGGGCCGAGATCCGGCCCATGGCATTCGCGATATCGACATCGTCTATTTCGACGCCGCCGACCTGTCGGCCGAAGCCGAGGCGGTGCACGAAGCCCGCCTGCGCGACCTGCTGGCCGACGTGCCGGTCAAGCTCGATGTGAAGAACGAGGCGCGCGTGCATCTCTGGTACAGGGACGTCTTCGGCTACGGCATCGATCCCTATCGATCGACCGAGGATGCCATCGCCACCTTCCCGACGACGGCCACCAGCATCGGCGTGCGGCTGGATGGCGGCGCGCTCCGTGTCTGTGCGCCGTTCGGCGTCGATGACCTGATGACCGGCATCGTGCGGCCCAACAAGCGGCAGATCACCCAGGCGGTCTACGACAAGAAGGTGGCGCGCTGGCGCACGCTATGGCCGGAGCTGACGTACCTGCCGTGGGATCACACCCAGCCGCCGTCGACGACGTAGTG
>DATEIF010000619.1:0-3348 GCA_035279205.1 Vineibacter sp. | reverse complement strand
CATCGCGTCGGTCTCGGTGGGAAAGCCTGCGATCAGGTCAGCGCCGAACACGACATCCGGGCGCTGCCGGCATGCGCGCTCGGCCAGGCGCAGCACGTCATCACGCCGATGGCGGCGTTTCATGCGCTTGAGCACCAGGTCGTCGCCGGCCTGGATGCTGAGATGGAAATGCGGCATCAGCCGCGGCTCGTCGCGCAGCAGATCCAGCAGCGCATCATCGATCTCGACCGGATCGAGCGATGACAGCCGCAGGCGCGGCAGCTCGGGCACCAGCTTGAGCAGTCGCCGGCACAGCGCGCCCAGCGTCGGCCGGCCCGGCAGGTCGGCACCCCAGGCCGTGAGGTCGACGCCGGTCAGCACGACCTCGTTGTAGCCGCCGGCGACCAGCGCCCGCACCTGGGACACCAGCGCGCCCACCGGCATCGAGCGGCTGGGCCCGCGGCCGAACGGGATGACGCAAAACGTGCAGCGATGGTCGCAACCGCTCTGGGCCTGCACGAAGGCGCGGCTGTGGCTGGCGCGATCGACCGGCACATCGGCCGCCGGCGCGCGCACGGTCATGATGTCGCCGACCTGGGCACGGCCGGCGCTGCGATAGGCGTCGGCAGTGAGCTTCTCGACATTGCCCAGCACGCGGTCGACCTCGGCCATCGCGCTCCAGCCGGCCGGATCGATCTGGGCGGCACAGCCGGTGACGACGATGGGCCGGTCCGGATGCGCCCGCCGCAGGCGTCGCACGGTCTGGCGTGCCTGCCGTTCGGCCTCGGCCGTGACGGCACAGGTGTTGACCAGGATCGCGTCGTCCAGGCCGGCCTCGCGCGCCTTGGCGCGCATGACCTCGGATTCGACGGCGTTCAGGCGGCAGCCGAACGTGACGACGTCGATCCCGCTGGCCATCGCCATGATCGTTACGCCAGCAGCGAGCGGTCGAGCGTGCCGGCGAAAGACTGCGCCACGCCGCCGGTCATCATGACGTGCCCGTCGCGCTGCCATTCGATGGTGAGCGTGCCGCCGTCAACGATCACCTCGGCCCGGCGCCCGGTGAGGCCGCGGCGCGCCGCGGCCACCAGGGTGGCGCAGGCGCCCGATCCGCAGGCGAGCGTCAGGCCGGCGCCGCGTTCCCAGACTTTCAGGCGGATGCGGTTCTCGCCCACGATCTGGGCGAAGCCGATGTTGGCGCGCTCGGGAAACAGCGCATGCGTCTCCAGCTGAGGGCCAAGCTCCATCACCGGGATCGCCGCCAGGTCGGCGACAAAGAAGGTGGCATGCGGGTTGCCCATGGAGGTGCCGACCGGATCCGAGACCGGCCCCAGCGCGACCGGCAGATGCAGGGTATCGCAGGCTTCGTTGACAGGAATATCACGCCAATCCAGCAGCGCCGGCCCCATGTCGACGCTGACGATGGGCAGCCCGTTCGGGCCGGTCCCGATTTTTTCCGAATCGAGCAGGCCTGAGACCGTCTGCACCACGACGGCGTCGGTCTGCCGCTCGCTCATCAGGACATGCGCCACGCAGCGGGTCGCATTGCCGCAGGCGCCGGCTTCGCCGCCGTCCGGGTTGTAGATGCGCATGAAGACGTCGGCCTGGCGATCGGTCGGCGGCTCCAGCACGATCAGCTGGTCGCAGCCCACGCCCAGCCGCCGGTCGGCAATGTTCCGGCGGCGTTCCAGGGTCAGATCAAGCGGCCGTGATCGGGCATCGAGCACGACAAAGTCGTTGCCCAGCCCGTGCATCTTGCGAAACGGCACGTCGGCGGTCGCGGTCATGGCCGGCTATATGGCGCGCAGCGGCGGGCAAGTCCACCGTCGTGCCTGCGAAGGGGCGAACGGGCAGGTCGTGGGTGTGGCAGGCCTGACGCTTCCGCGCGTGGTTGATTTTCCGCTATGGAGCCGGCTGCCCCCGTCCTAGGGTTGTCGCGCATGGGTGCGGCGCGGGGCTTTCGGCGCCGTCGCTGCGATGCTTGACGGCAAGGTGCGATGTCCGAGGAAGGGATTGTCTTTGGCCGCTGGCGCCTGCTGCCGCGGACCCGCCTGCTGGTCGGGGATGGAGAGCGGGTCGCGCTGGGCGGCCGCGCCGCGGACGTCCTTCTCACTCTGATCGAAGCGCGTGGTGCCGTGGTCACCAAGGAAGCGCTGATGCGCCGGGCCTGGCATGGCCGGTTCGTGGAGGAGGGCAACCTTGCTGTCCAGATCTCCGCCCTGCGCAAGGCTTTCGGCGCGGACGGCGCGGAGATCGTCGTCACCGTTCCCGGAGTCGGCTACCGGCTCGGCGGCCTGTCAGAGCCGTCGCTGGCCAGGCCTGTGGCGGCGGTGCTTGGCGACACCACAGTGCGGCCGCCGACGCGCGGACCGTCGCTGGCGGTATTGCCGATGCGGACCGTGGGTGAGGGGCCGCCCCATGTTGCCGACGGCATCGTGGACGATCTGATCACCGCGCTGTCGCGGATCCGCTGGTTCTATGTCCTGGCGCGCAATTCAGCCTTCAGCTTCAAGGACCGTGACCTGCCGGCACCGGAGATCGGGCGCGAGCTGGGTGTGCGCTATGTCGTGACCGGCACGCTGCGCCATGCCAACGGCCGGGTGCGGGTCAATGTCGACCTCATCAATACCGCCGATGGCGTGCCGGCGTGGAGCGAGCGTTTCGATCATGCCCTGGACGACGTGTTCGTCCTGCAGGACCATATCGTCGGCAGCATTGTTGCGGCGTTGGAACCCGGTCTGCGGCGGGCCGAGATCGAGCAGCTGCGGCGGCGGCCCACCGAGTTGCCGGGCGCCTACCAGGCGTGGCTGCGTGCCAGCGCCTGCATGCATCCCATGACCCGCGAGAACTGCGCGATGGCGCTGTCGTTTCTCCATGAGGCGCTGGCGATTGATCCCGGCTTCGCCCAGGCCATGGCCGCGATCGCCTGGTGCCGTGTATGGCGCGTGTCGCAGTCGTTTTCCGACGGGGCGGCCGCCGAAGCCGAGGAAGCCATCCGGCTGGGCGAGGCGGCATTGGCGCTGGCGCCGGACGAGCCGGCCGTTCTGGCGCAGGTCGGCATGCTGTTCGCGTATCGCGTGCATCGGCTGGATGCGGCTGTGGTACTGGCGCGGCGCGCGGTCGAGCATCATCCCAATTCCGCGCTGACGCGCAGCGCGGCCGGTTGGGTCCACCTCTTTGCGGACGAACCGGAAGTCGCGATTCCACATCTCGAGGAAGCGCTGAGACTGGACCCGCTCGACCCCAGCGCGGGCGAGCCGCTGGCATGCATGTCATTCGCCCATCTCGTTGCCGGGCGCCCCGACGTCGCGGTGCGCTGGGGCGAGCGCGCTATCGCTGCCAGCCCGGAGCGTCTGACGGCGCACCGCG
>DATEIF010000618.1:0-9626 GCA_035279205.1 Vineibacter sp. | reverse complement strand
GCTGCGCGAGCGCGGACTGCCGGTACGCGCCTTGACACGCAACGCCGACGCACGCGTCGCACCGCTGCAAGCCATGGATGTGGAGGTGGTCACCGGCGACTTGCAGGACCGGCGGTCGCTCAAGGCGGCACTGGAAGGTGTCTCCGTGGCCTATTTCACCTATCCGATCGCGGCTGGCGTCGTCGAAGCGGCGGCGAACTTCGCATCGGCTGGCCGCGCGGCAGGACTGAAACGCGTCGTGGTGATGTCGATGGGTGCTTCGCATCCTGACAGCCCCAGTCATCTCGGGCGCGCGCAATGGCTGGCCGAAGAGATGCTGGAGTGGGCCGGCTTCTCCTGCTTGCACCTGCGTATCGCGGCCTTCTTCTTCGAGAACGTGGCGCTGTTGCACCGCGCCGACATTGCGGCTGATGGCGTGATACGCAATTCATACGCCGACGTCGCCGTCAGTTGGATCTCAGGAGACGACGCCGGCAAGCTGGCGGTCGCGGCGTTGCTGTATCCCGAGCGCTTCGGCCAGCAGACAGCGGTCTACCCCAGCGGCAGCAGGAGCTACAGCCAGAGCGAGATCGCGCAACTCGTGGGCCGGCATCTTGGCCGGCCGGTACGCCATGAAACCATCTCGCGCGAGGCTTGGCGGGAGCGGCTTGTGGCGCTCAGCGCACATGACGCGCGCATCAACAACGACATGGCGGGTCACATCTCGGCGCTGGGGGCAGCGATTCGCCAACCGCGGCCGTCGAACGATCTGTTCGAGGCCATTGTAGGCGAGAAGGCGCTGTCGCTGCCCGAGGCACTGGCGTCCGGCCGGCTGGCGTTTTCATGAGATGGTCTCAGCCGGCCATGAGGCAAACGACGATGCATCCTTCCCGATCGTCGCGCATCATGCGTCGCCTGTCGGGAGGTTGTGCATGAGCCAGCTGCGAATCTTTTCCTATCTGCCCAACCCGCGCATCTGGAAAGCGACCATCGCGGCCCGGCTGTGCGGCATCACCATCGATTTGCGCGGCGCCGCGCCCGGCGAGCTTCAGGACTGGCTGTGGGACTTCGATGCCCACCCGCTGTCCGACAGCGAACGGCAGGACCCGGCGTTTCAGCGCACCGGGCGGACGGGCTTCAAGAGCCGCCTCTACAAGACGCCGGCGTTTCTTGAGGCGCATCCCTTCGGCACCGTGCCGGCGGCGTTCAGTCCCGACGGTACGGTCGGCATCTTCGAATCCAACAGCATCATGCGCGCGGTGGCCCGGCTGGGTGCGGACACTTATCCGCTTTATGGCAGCGATGCCTACTCGGCCGCCCGCATCGACAGCTTCCTCGATGTCAGCCTGGTGTTTGCCCGCGATTCGCAGATCTACCTGCTGTCGTTGCGCGACTCTGTCACGCCCGAGGTCCATGCCCGTACGCGTGATGCGTTCACCACCTGGATTGCCGGCATCGATCAGGCGCTCGCGCCAGCGCGCTCGTTCCTGGTCGGCGACGGCATCAGCTTGGCCGACATCTGCTTCGTGGCCGAGCTCAGCCTGTTCGCCAACGAAAAGCCGCGGTCCAAGGCACTGGCCGTGCAAGGTTTGACGCCGATCCTGCACGATGGGCTGCAGGCCGAATACCCGCGTGCCATGGCGCACTACACCAGGCTCTGCGCCCATCCCGCCTTTGCGCCTGATGTCGCGCCGTATCTGCAGAAGATCGCCAGCGTCGTCGCGAAGGCAGCTTAGGGCTTGTCATCCCGAGCGCAGCGAGGGATCTAGGGCAACGCCTAGATGTCTCGCTACGCTCGACATGACAGAGACCGCCTACCCGCGCGACTTCAGCTTGATGTGGCCGGTGCGCGCGAACAGCGCCGCGTGCAGGTCGGGGCCGGCGGCGAGGAAACTGTATTGCTGGGGCGCCGGGTTGTTGTAGGCGAGCGCCTTGCCGTCATGCGACGTCACGCGGCCCCCGGCCTCGCGCACGATCAGATCGGCGGCGGCCAGGTCCCAATCGTTCTTGGTGTTGAGCCCCATCGCGGCGTCGGCGGCGCCGCTGGCCACCAGGGCCAGGCGGTAGGCCACCGAGTCGCGCTGGATGATCTCCATGTCGGGCCATGGCTCGCGCCAGGCCGGATGCTTGAACATCGGGCCATAGGCCGCCATGCGGCAGCCGGCGATCGCCTGCCGGTCGCTGACCTGGATCGGCGTGCCGTTCAGTTGGGCACCCTGGTTGGCCGCCGCTTCATAGAATTCGTCGGCGGCCGGGTTGAACAAGGCCGCGGCGACCGGCACGCCGTTTTCGACCAGCGCCACGGCGTGACAGAAATGCGGCGTGCCGTCGAGAAAGGCCCGCGTGCCGTCGATCGGGTCGACGACCCACACGCGTCCGCATTGCAGGCGGGTGGTGTCGTCCTCCGTCTCCTCCGACAGCCAACCATAGTCTGGCCGCGCGTCGCACAGGCGCTGCCGGAGATGGCGGTCGACCGTGATATCGGCCTCGCTGACCGGTGTGCCGCCTGGCTTCTGCCAGACGGATAGCTCGGTGCGCCAGTAGCGCAGCGCCAACGCGCCGGCTTCGCGCACAGCGACTTTCAACAGCGCCACGTCGTCGGCAAGATCGCTCATGGGGCTGTGTCGCCGATCAAATGCGCCTTGGCGGTGGCCAGGATCTCGTCGCGCAGATCGGAGTCGGTGGCCGATCGCGCCAGCACCAGGGCGCCGATCATGGTTGCCGGCGCCGCGATGGCGCGATCGCGCGACGGCTCACCCTGGCCGCCATCGACCATGCGTGCCACGCCGCTGATGGCGCGATCCAGGGCCGTGGAGAAGGCGGCTTTTACCGGCGTGCTCTCGCGCGGCACGTCACCGCCGAGCGCGGCGTAGGGACAGCCGTTGGCGCGGTCGCGCACGTGCCGCTGGCTGAGATAGGCCTCGACGTAGGAACGCCAATCGCCGAGCCCTGCCACCGTCCTGGCGCTGTGGCGCGCCGCCTGCGTGATGGCCTCGGCGCATAGCGCGTCCTTCGACTTGAAGTGGGTATAGAACGCACCATGGGTAAGGCCGGCAGCGGCGGTGATATCGGCGACACCGACCTTGTCGAAACCGTTCTCGCGAAACAACCGGCCGGCGGCGCGCAGCAGATCCTCGCGGTGCTTGGCGCTGGTCTCCTTGGAAACTTTCATGCCGACCTCACAATTTTTCTCATCACAACGCCGCCGCCACGGGCTTGACTGTATTCATGATGGATATCATCATAAATTTAATCATGATGATCATCATGATAGCGCGCTGCGGAATTGACCTCAATCGCCGATCGTCCGGAGGGGACATATGGCTCGCCAGATCGAGTTCTACTTCGATTTTCCCAGTCCCTACAGTTATCTCGCCACCACCCAGTTTTCCCGGCTGCGGGCCGATACCGGCGCCGACATCGTCTACAAGCCGTTTCGCATCCTCGAGCTGATGAAGATGGTGGGCAACCGGCCCACCACGGTCGAGTGCAAGAACAAGGGCAAGTATGCTTTCACCGATATTGGTCGCTGGACGGCGCGCTATCAGGTGCCGTTCCAGCGCAATCCGAGCCTGCGCGCGGTCGACTTCGCGCAGCTGGGCCGCGTGGCCCTGGTCGCCATCGACGAAGGCCGCGGCAGCGATTACGTCAGCGCCGTCTACCGCGGGCTGTGGGCCGGCGACGCCAACCTCGCCGACCGCGGCGTGTTCACCGCGTTCCTCGACAAAGCCGGGCTCGATGGCGAGGGCCTGCTGAAGAAAGCCGAGGCGCCCGAGGTGGCCACTCGCCTCGACAAGGCAACCGAAGCGGCGGCCGAGCGGGGCGTCTTCGGCTCGCCGACCTTCTTTGTCGGCGACCAGATGTTCTTCGGCAACGACCGACTGGATTTTTTGACCGATGCCGCCAAGGCGGCAGCCTGAGGAGAGTCGCATGGCGGATCCCGTTTGCGTGGTCACGGGCGTCGGGCCGGGCACCGGCACGGCATTGGCGCGGCGCTTCGCCAAGGGCGGTTATCGCGTCGCCCTGCTGGCGCGCAATGAACAGCGCATCGCCGAGCTGGCGCAGGCCTTGCCCGGCTCCAAGGCTTATGTCTGCGACGTCTCCGATCCGGCGCAGATCGATGCGACCCTCGATGCGGTCGAGCGCGATCTCGGCACGCCTTCGGTGCTGGTCCACAACGCGGTCGGTGGCGCCTTCGGCTCGTTTCTCGACATCGATCCGCAGATCCTGAACCGCAACTTCCAGGTCAACACGATGGGCCTGCTGTACCTGGCGCGCCGCCTCGCACCGGCCATGGTCAAGGCCGGCAAGGGCGCCATCATGGTGACGGGCAATACCTCCGCGCTGCGCGGCAGGGCAGGCTTCGCCGGCTTCGCGCCGACCAAGGCGGCGCAGCGCATCCTTGCCGAAGCCATGGCACGCGATCTTGGCCCCAAGGGCGTGCATGTCGCCTATCTCGTGATCGACGCGGTGATCGACGTGCCTTGGGCGCGCCAGCGCTACAAGGACAAACCCGACGACTTCTTCATCCAGCCGTCGGCGATCGCCGAGGAGATCTGGCATGTGGCGCACCAGGACCGCACCGCCTGGTCCTTCAACGTCGAAGTGCGGCCTTATGGCGAAACCTGGTAGCGACGGAGATATGCAATGACCGAGCATGTCGTGGTCGGCCAGGACGGTCCGCTGCTGGCCATCACCATGAACCGGCCGGAGAAGAAGAACGCGCTGACGCACGCGATGTATGCCGCCATGGCCGACGCTCTGGGGCGCGCGGCGGCCGACGCATCGGTTCGCGTCGTTCTGATCACGGGATCAGGTGATGCCTTCACGGCCGGCAACGACCTGGGCGATTTCCTGAACGCGCCGCCGCAGGGTGGCGAGGCGCCGGTGTTCCGCTTCCTGACAGCGCTGTCCACCGCCGAGAAGCCGGTGATTGCCGCCGTCAACGGGTTGGCGGTGGGCATCGGCACCACCATGCTGCTGCATTGCGACCTCGTCTACGCCGCGCGCGCGGCTTCCTTCAGCGCACCGTTCGTCAACCTCGCGCTGGTGCCTGAGGCGGCATCCTCGCTACTACTGCCGCGGCGGATCGGTCATGCCAAAGCGGCAGAACTGTTCTTGCTGGGCGGCCGCATGGATGCAGCACAGGCAGAAGCCGCCGGCCTCGTGACCGCTGTCTTCGATACGCAGGTGCTGCTGGCCGAAGCGATGGCACGTGCCCAGGCGCTGGCGGCCAAGGCACCGGGTGCGGTGCGCGCCACCAAGGCGCTGATGAAGCGCGGCGAGGAGCCCATCGCCGAGCGCATGCGCGCCGAGAGCGTTCATTTCGCAGCCCAGCTCCAGTCACCCGAGCTGCGCGAGGCCATCAAGGCGTTCACCGAGAAGCGAGCACCTGATTTCAGCAAGGTGAGTTAGGGCACGGTACTCCACAGGGGAGGCATTTCATGGCACAAGCCGTTTGGCACAAGACCGTCTGCAACCTCTGCTATGTGAACTGCGCGCTCGAGGTGGCGATCGAGGACGGCCGGCTGACCAAGGTGCGCGGCGACAAGTCGAGTCCCAAGTCGCAGGGTTATCTCTGCAACAAGGCGGCGCGGATTCCCTATTACGCCCATCACAAGGACCGGCTGACGTCGCCGCTGCGTCGACGCGCCGATGGCGGCTTCGATGCGATCTCGTGGGACGAGGCGATTGCCGAGATCGCCGAGCGTGTCCGCGCGATTCACGCACAGCATGGTGGCCGCAGCTTCGCGCTCTATGGCGGCGGTGGGCAGGGCAACCATGCCGGCGGCGCCTACGCCACGGCGCTGATGCGAGCGTTGGGATCGCGCAATACGTTCAATGCGCTCGCGCAGGAGAAGACCGGCGACTTCTGGGTCAACGGGCACATGTTCGGCAGCCAGGTTTGTCACACGGCGGAGGACGTGCATCACTGCGACCTCCTGTTTGCGATCGGCTGCAATCCCTGGGTGGCGCACGGTTTTCCCAACGCGCGCGATCATCTGAACCAGATCCGCAAGGATCCGCAGCGCAAGCTGATCGTCGTCGATCCGCGCCGCACCGAGACCGCGCAGCAGGCCGACTTGCATCTTGCGGTGAGGCCAGGCGGTGATGCGTTCCTGCTGGGCGCCATCCTGGCGACCTTGGTCCGGCGCGATGTGGTCGATCATGCCTTCCTGGCCGAGCACACCGATGGCTTCGATGACGTACGCGACGCGCTGGCACGCATTCCGATCGAGCAATGGGCCGCCGCGGCCGACGTGCCGATGGCCGATATCGAACGCTGCGTCGATATGATGTTGGCTGCCAAGGCGATGGTTGTACGGGTTGAACTCGGCATCCAGCAGGGTGTGAACTCGACGCTGAACTCCTATCTGGAGAAGCTGCTGATCATGCTGACCGGCAGCTTCGGCCGCAAAGGCACCAACCAGCTGCACAGCTGGCTGGTACCCTTGTGGGGCAACAGCCGCGGCCAGGTCTTCGCGCCGACGGGCGACGAGGTGATCGCGGGCCTGCTGCCGCCCAACAGCTTCCCGCGCGCCGTGCTGTCGGATCATCCCGACCGGCTGCGCGCGGTGCTGGTCGACAGCAGCAACCCGGCCAACACGGCGGCCGATACGAACGAAGCGGAACGGGCGCTGTCGGCGCTCGACCTGCTGGTGGTCGTCGATGTGGCGATGACCGAGACGGCGCGGCTGGCGCACTACGTGCTGCCGGCGTCGTCACAATACGAGAAGACCGAGTTCACCCTGTTCAATCTGGAGTTCCCGACCAACTACTTCCATGTCCGCGCCGCGGTGCTGCCGCCGCTGCCCGGCACGTTACCAGAACCAGAAATCTATACGCGGCTGGCCCGGGCGCTGGGTCTGCTGCCCGGCGACAACGTGCTGGCGCCACTGCGCGCGGCGGCCATCCGGTCGCGGGCCGAGTTCGGCAAGGCCTTCAGTACCTTCCTGTCGGAGACTCCGACGGCGGCGCCGCTGGCTGCGCTCGTGCTTTACAACACACTGGGTGCCACGCTGCCCGATGGCGTAGCAGCGGCAGCGCCCTTGTGGCCGGCGGCCCAGATGGCGGCGCGGCGGATGCCGGCAGCCGTCCGGCGCGCCATCGGTGCTGGGCCGGAGGTTTCCGACGCCGCGTTGGGCGAGGCGCTGTTTGACGCGATCGCCGGCACGCGGCAGGGGACGGCGTTCACGGCGCACGCCTACGACGAGGTGTGGTCGCTGATCGACCATGCCGATCGCAAGGTTCGGTTGGCGATCCCGGAAATGCTCGACTGGCTCGGACGCCTTGATCCGGCGCAGGTTCAGGCCGGGAGCGATTACCCGTTCGCGCTCGCGGCCGGCCAGCGGCGTATGTACAACGCCAATCAGATTTTCCGAGATCCGGCATGGCGGCGCAGCGATCCCGATGGTGCCTTGCTGGTCAACCCGCTGGATCTCGCCGGCCTTGGCGCCAGCGACGGCGACTGGGTCGCGATCGAATCGGCCAAGGGCCGCGTCGTGGTGCGCAGCCAGGCCGATGACACCATGCGGCGCGGCCAGTTGGCGCTGCCGCACGGCTACGGCCAGGCCTACCCGACCGCCGACGGCGCGCGGCTGGTCAACGGGCCGCGGGTGAACCTGCTCACATCGGGCGACCATTGCGATCCGATCGCGGGCACGCCGTACCACAAGAACGTGCCGGTGCGCCTGGCGCGTGCCACGGTGCAGGAGGCGGCCGCGGCCGAGGCGGCATCGCGCCGTATCCATGCCGGTGCGGCCGCGGCGGCAGGATGACGACTGCCTGCTGTTGATAGCCGTCATTTTGCATCTTCCCGACGGCGTGAGTCCGGTTAGAGTGCCGGCCACGCATGTCCCGCATCAGTAACAAGTCCGTTCCGCTTACCAGGGCCCAGGGCAGGAGCATCTGGCTGCGCGCGCAGCGGCTCGATACGCGCGCGCCGTTCGGCGACGGACCCGAGGCGACGCGGCGGGCTGTCGAGCATCTGGGCTATGTGCAGATCGACACCATCAACGTGATCGAGCGCTGCCATCACCATATCCTCTACAGCCGCATCCCCGACTACCAGCGCGTGCATCTGCATCAGGCGCAGAGCATCGACAAGACGGTGTTCGAGTACTGGACGCATGCGCTGTCCTATGTCCCCACCCGCGATCTGCCTTTCTTCATCCGCGACATGCGGCAGCAACGCACGCAGCCCATCAAGTGGTACAGCGGGGTGACGACGCAGGAGCTGCGCAAGGTTCTCACGCTGATCCGCAAAGGCGGCGGCATCACCATCCGCGACATCGACGACGACGTGCTGACGGAAAAGGACCATCTGTGGGCCAGCCGCAAGCCGTCAAAGCGGGCGCTGCAGCTCGCTTTCTACAGCGGCACGCTGACCATCAGTGCGCGCAGCGGCATGGTCAAGACGTACGAGCTGATGGAGCGGCATTTCGGCTGGGACAAGCGACCCAAGCCCGCCTCGGAGCGCGATATCATCGCCTATCAGCTCGACCGGGCGCTGCGCGCACAGGGGATCGTGAGCCTCGATTCCATCTGCTACATGAACGCGCCCAGCAAGCCCATCGTGCGGCGGCTGATCGATGCGCGCGTGCGCCGCAAGGAACTGGTGCCGGTGGCGCTGGAGGATGCGGGCAAGACGGAATACTGGGCGCGGCCCGAGACACTCGACACGCACCCGCAGCCCGACGAGACGCTGGTCCACGTTCTCTCGCCGTTCGATCCGCTGATCATCCAGCGCAAGCGCCTGCAGTTCTTTTTCGACTATGAGCACCGCTTCGAGGCCTATGTGCCCAAGGAGAAGCGGGTGTTCGGCTACTTCGCGCTGCCGGTGTTGGTCGGCGACAAGGTTGTCGCCGCCGTCGACCTGAAAACGGACCGCGAGAATCGCAAGCTCCTGGTGCAGAAGTGGAACTGGTTCGGCCGCGGATCGGCGCGGACGTACAAGCGGCTGATCGAGGAGGAGCTACACCGCTTCGAGCGTTTCCAGCTCGCCGGCGCGCCGAACGGCGTCATCCCGGATGCCAAATCCGTTGTAGCGGACGCAGCCCTGGATGACGGCGTTCAGGCCTTGATCCGCGCCGGCAAATAGCGGAAGCCGCGCAGGAAGTTCGAATAGATGCGCTGCGGCGGGCCCACGACCTCGATCTGCAGGTCGCGCTTCAGGATCTCTTCCCACAGGATGCGCAGCTGCAGATCGGCCAGCCGGTCGCCGACGCAACGATGGACGCCAGCGCCGTATGACAGGTGCTGGCGCGGCTTGGCGCGGTCGATGATGAAGGCGTCGGGCTGCTCGATCACGCTATCGTCGCGATTGCCCGAGACGTACCACATCACCACCTTGTCGCCCTTGCGGACCTGCTTGCCGCAGAGCACCGCGTCCGTGCTGGCCGTGCGCCGCATGTGGATCACCGGCGTCTGGTAGCGGATGGTCTCGGCCACCAGGCTCGGCACCAGGGCCGGGTTGGCGCGCAGCTTCTGCCACTGGTCGGGGCTCTGGTGCAGTGCCAGCAGGCCGCCCGACATGGTGTTGCGCGTGGTGTCGTTGCCGCCGACGATCAGCAGCGCCAGCGTGCCGACGAACTCCGCCGTCGTCATGTTGCGGGTCGTCTCGCCGTGCGCCAGCATCGAGATCAGGT
>DATEIF010000617.1:0-12060 GCA_035279205.1 Vineibacter sp. | reverse complement strand
AGTCGGCGGGCGCCTTCGCGGTGCTGGGGCTGGTCGTGGCCCAGGAGGGGCGTTTGCTGTTCCGCCGCGCCATCCTGCAAAGCGGCCCCTACGGGCTGGAGCCCGAGCCGCTGGCGCGCGCCGAGGAGCGCGGCCGCGTCTTTGCCGAGGCGCTGGGCGCCCGGTCGGATGCCGAGGCCCTGCGCGCCGTGCCGGTCGACAAACTGCTGACGTCAGCCCGTGCCGTGGCGCAGCGTTTCGCGCGCGGCCCCGGCGACTCGACGCCGCCGTTCGTGCCCTGCCTGGACGGCGATCTGCTGACGGCGCCGTTGCTGGCATCGACGGCGGCGGCCGCGGCGTCGTGGTGTCCCATGATCGTGGGCTACACGCGCGAGGAGTGCAGCGTCTTCTCGGCCATCGATCCGGCCTTCAAGACCATGACGCGCGATCAGCTGCGCGCGGCGTTGCATGCCGAGTTCGGCGACAAAGCCGACGCGTTGATGGCCGAGTACGAAGCATTGCGCGGCTATCGCAACGCGGGCGCGCTGCACGCCGATGCCGCCAGCGACCGCCGCTTCATCGCGCCGGCCCTGGCGCTGGCGCGGCATCAGGCCGCCGCCGGCCGTGCCGCCTTCGTCTACCAGTTCAACTGGCCATCGCCGACCACCGACTTCGGCGCCAACCATTGCATCGAGCTGCCGTTTCTCTTCGGTGATCGCGAGGCGTGGGCCCAGGCGCCGATGTTCCGCGGCGCCAGTGATGCCGACTACGGCCATATCAGCGGCACGATGCGCGCCTACTGGGTCAACTTCGTGCGCACCGGCGATCCGAATGCCGACGACTTGCTGGCCTGGCCGACATACGCGGAGCCCGGCCGCCAGACCATGACGTTCGACCGCTACATCGCACCGATGAGCGATCCCGCCGGCCGCGCCTGGCGGACGTTGCTGCGCGTGTGACAGCGCGTTCTGGTACGCCCCCTCGTCGTCCTGAGCGCAGCGAAGGACCTTGCGGTGGACCATTCAAAGGGTAGCAGCGCTGGTGATCACCAGTGCCGACTGTGCCTGGCGCAAACACCGCAAGGTCCTTCGCTGCGCTCAGGACGACGAGAGGCGGGATCGCGTGACCTTCGTGCGCGTGCTGCCCGCGGGCTCTGACGCCAGCAGCCTCGCCAGGCGGTTGCGGCTGGTCTTGTCGGCCGGCGTGTAGATCGAGAGGGAGAAGTCGCTGTCGCGGCCCTTGGGCTGCAGCGCCGCGAAGTCGAAGCGCATGTCGCCGACGCGCGGGTGGCGCACCGTCTTGCTCCAGATCGGCGGTTCCGCGAGCTCCCGGTCGCGCCAGCATCGGGCGAATGCGTCGCTGGAGGCGGTCAGGAACGCGATCAGGGATGCGAGCACCGGATCGTCGGCCATCGCCGCGGTCGAGAGCCTGAACTGCGCCACCGCCGACCGCGCCACCGTCTGCCAGTCGACGAAGCGCTGGCGCCACAGGGGATCGAGGAACAGCCGACCGATCACGCTGTCGGACCAGGCGTCGTTGTCGGTGAAGTCGCCCAGCAGCAGCCGTGCCGGCCTGTTCGCGGCGATGACCTGCGAATAGCGGTTGGTGATGTAGCCCGGATGCGGCGCCAGTCCGTCGAGCAGCGCCAGCAGGTTCGTCGTCGGCGCCGCGTGCCCGGCGGGACGGCGGCGCCAATCGAGGTCCGGCCGCGCGATCTGAAACAGATAGGCCTGTTCCGCCTGGCCCAGCCGCAGCGCCTTGCCCAGCGCCCGCAGCACATGGGGCGAGGCGTTCGCCGTGCGGCCCTGCTCGAGCCAGACATACCAGGTGGTGCTGATGCCGGCGGCGCTCGCGACTTCCTCGCGCCGCAGGCCGGTGGCGCGCCGCCGGCCGCCGACGGCGATGCCGAAATCGGCCGGATCGAGGCGCTCCCGCCGGCTGCGCAGGAACTGGGCAAGATCGTCACGCCGGGTCTGGTCCAGGGGCATGCGGGTAATGCCTGTACTAGGATAACGTATGGTCTTTTACCAGTTTCATAGGGCGCTAGGGTGCGGCCGTCCAGCCGCGGGAGAGCCCATGCCGATGTTCCGACGCGATGTGTTGGCCGGTGGTGCAGCACTTGGCCTCGCGGCTGTGTCCGCCGGAGCGGCGCGCGCTCAGCATCATCAACGGGAGGCCGCCATGCCGGCGCTCGGCCACATTCGCCAGATCGACTACACCGTGATCTTCGTCCGCGACATGGAGGCGATGCGCCGCTTCTATGAAACCGTCATGGAATTCCCGCTGGTGCGCACCCTGGGCGATCGCTGGTTCGAGTATCGCGTCGGATCGACGACCCTGGCGCTGCGCGCCTACGGCCCGGTCTTCAACGACCCGCCGCCCGCTTCAGGTGCGCTGTCCCTGCAGATGGCCTTCCGTGTCGCGCCACCGGTGGTGGCCGACTGCGCCGCGGCGCTCGCGGCCAAGGGCGTCACGCTGATCGCGCCGCTGACGGACCAGCCGTGGGGTCACCGCACGATCTTCTTTCGCGACCCCGACGGCAACGTGCTGGAGATCTTCGCGGAGATCTGAGGGCGTCCTAGGACGACGATAACGCGGTGAAAAGGTCACACGCTGGGGGCGCGCCACTCCGTGGCGCGTCATGTGTTGGGCCTGAACGAAGACGGCCACAGAGTGGCGCGCCCCCAGCGTATGATCGTTTCAGCCAGTTTCCATCACTTGGCTTTCGTCGCCTCGTAGCGCGCCTTGTTCTGTTCGTTGGGCGGATAGAGGCCGGGCAGCGCCGCGCCGGCGTCGACCTCCTGCATGATCCAGGCCTCGAGCCGCTCCTGCTCGGGTGCCAGCTCCAGCACCGCATCGACCAGCGCGGCCGGGATCAGCACCGCGCCGTCGTCGTCTACGACGATGACATCGTTGGGGAACACCGCGACGCCGCCGCAGGCGATCGGCTCCTGCCAGTTCACGAAGGTGAGCCCGGCGACCGACGGCGGTGCCGCCGCACCCTGACACCACACCGGCAGGCCGGTGGCGAGCACGCCGGCGACGTCGCGCACGACGCCGTCGGTGATCAGTGCGGCGACGCCTTTCTTCGCCATGCGGGCGCACAGGATGTCGCCGAAGATGCCGGCGTCGGTGACGCCCATGGCGTCGACCACGGCGATGCAGCCCTCGGGCATGGCCTCGATGGCGGCGCGGGTCGATTTCGGGGACGACCACGACTCCGGCGTGGCGAGATCCTCGCGCGCCGGCACGAAGCGCAAGGTGAAGGCGCGGCCGACCAGCCGCGGCTGGCCGGCGCGCAACGGCCGCGTACCGCGGATCCAGACGTTGCGCAGGCCCTTCTTCAGCAGGATCGTCGTGAGGGTCGCCGTCGTGACCTTGGAGAGCACATCGACAATCTGGCTATCGCTCGCCATGGCTGGATCCTTTGTGGCTGGCTTGTCATCCTTCGCTTCGCTCAGGGTGGTACCATACCGGCCGACACCGTCACAGGCGATAGAAGGGCTACGGCTGCGCTTTACCGTCGCTCTTGCGGACGAACAGCGACTCGGCATTGGCTTGCGGCGCCAGCGGCGCGCCGGCATCCGACACGCGCTGCCAATAGGCGAGGCTGCCTTCGGGCATGATGTGCATGATCTCGAGCTTCATGCCGTCGGGGTCGCTGAAGAAGAAGGCGTAGTAGCCAGGCTCGTAGTCGTACTCGGCGGGCGGATCGAGGATGGCCACACCGCGGCCGGCCAGGAAGGCGTGGAGGGCATCCACCGCGGCGCGGCTGTCGACGTTCCAGGCCAGGTGGTGCAGGCCTGGCGAGTAGCGGTCGTGCGTCCGGTTGCCGCCGGCGGGATTCGCCACGCCCATGATGAACCAGTGCAGCGTGCCATGCGGCGCCCAGCTCGCCCACGCCAGCCGGGTGGCGCTCTCTTCCACCAGCAGATAGCCCAGCCGCGTCATCAGCGGATCATAGAAAGCCTTGGCGCGCGCGATGTCGGAGACGGTGAGCCGCAGGTGATTGATCGTGCCGGTCGGCACGGCATGCGGCCTGCCGGGCGCGACGCCCTTGGGATCGTCTTTCATGCCGGTCCTCCCGAGGGTCGGGGCAAGACGCGCGCATATTAGCCGGCGCGGGCGCCTATGGGCGCCGGAAATCGCCTGCCATGGTCACTGCCAACCCTTCACCGCCGGCATGACCTCCGTCGCGAACAGGCGCAGCGAGGCCTCCGCTTCAAAAAGTGCGCGATCGTTTCGCTGACCACCGGCGAGTCATGCTGGACTTGGCAGGGGCCGACTTTCCCACTAAATATGGGTACCCATATTGTTCATCCCATATCGGTGGGATCATGAAAACAACGATAGAAATTTCCGATTCGCTTTTACGGGAAATTCGCAAGCTGGCGGCCCGCGAAGGCGTGACCTTGCGGGTCATGGTCGAACGCGGGCTTCATCGCGTCATCGCAGATACGAAGCGCAGCACACCGTTCAAGCTGCGCCAGGCCAGCTTTAAAGGCAAGGGCCTGCGGGCAGAGGTGCGCGACGCGTCGTGGGACAAGCTGCGCGATCTGACCTACGAAGGTCGCGGTACGTGATCGCTGTCGACACCAACATTCTCGTCTACGCACATCGTGCCGACTCGCCGTTTCACGCAACCGCCCTGCGACGCGTGACGGAACTTGCGGAAGGACCGGCAACATGGGCCATTCCATGGCCTTGCCTGCACGAATTCCTCGCCATTGTGACACACCGACGTATCTACGCACCTCCAAGTCCATTGGCCCAGGCTTTGGACCAGGTGGACGCCTGGCTCGAGTCACCCACGCTGGCGGTCCTGGCTGAGGCGGCGACCCACTGGCCGACACTGCGGGCCATGCTTATCGATGCTCGCGTTGCTGGGCCGCAGGTTCATGATGCGCGGGTTGCAGCGCTATGCCTGCAGCACGGCGTGCGCGAGCTGTGGTCGGCGGACCGTGATTTCACTCGATTCGGCGGGCTGACGGTGATCAATCCACTGGTAGGCCGCTAGGCGACTTGACGTAGAATGGCCCCGTGGATCGCTCGCGGGCGATTGCTTTCGGGCGACAGATCGCCCGCCGGCGCCATACAACGCCAAGTCGGTATCAGAAGGTCAACCCCGAGCTTGACAGCAACCGTCTGACGCCGGGCGCATTTCCTTCTAACGGAACGATCTCAGGCAAGGGAGATGATCATGGCCGACGACAAGATGCTGGCGCAAATCTCGGCGAAGGACGGGTTCATCGCGGCGCTTGACCAGAGCGGTGGATCGACGCCGGGCGCCCTGCGCCTCTACGGCATTTCCGAGAGCGCCTATAGCGGCGATGCCGAGATGTTCAATCTCATGCATGCGATGCGCGTGCGCATCATGACGGCACCGGCTTTCACCGGCGCCAAGGTCATCGGCGCCATCCTGTTCGAAGGCACCATGGACGGACAGGCGCACGGCAAGCCCGTGCCCGCCTTTCTGTGGCAGGAGCGGGGTGTCGTGCCGTTCCTGAAGGTCGACAAGGGGCTCGAGGCGGAACGCGATGGCGTCAGCCTGATGAAGCCGATGCCGGGGCTCGATGCCGTACTGGCCCGGGCCGTGACGCTCGGCGTCTTCGGCACCAAGATGCGCTCGGTCATCAATCTGCCGTCGAAAGACGGCATCGCCGCCGTGGTGGCGCAGCAGTTCGAGATCGCCGCGCAGATCGCCCGGCACCGGCTGATGCCCATCATCGAGCCGGAAGTCTCGATCAAGAGCCCGGACAAGGCCGGTGCTGAAACGATCCTGCGCGCCGAACTGATCAAGGCGCTCGATCACCTGCCGGAAGGCCGGCAGGTGATGCTCAAGCTCACGATCCCGGAGGTCGCGGATTTCTATGCGGCGCTGACCAGTCACAAGCGCGTCGCCCGGGTCGTGGCGCTTTCCGGCGGCTACACGCGGGCCGAGGCCTGCCAGCGACTGGCCGTCCACCACGGCATGATCGCCAGCTTCTCGCGCGCGCTCGCCGAAGGCCTAACGCAGTCGATGAGCGATGCGGCGTTCGACGCGGCGCTGGCAGGATCGATCGACGAGATCTATCGCGCCTCGACCGTGAAGGCCTGACGGGGGAAGGTAAGGAGCAGGCGAGGCATTGCGTCGCTTCGAGCCCTTCAGATCGCCGTGCTATGAAGGGAACGATCTGCCGAGAAGGGGCCGCTGCGATGTCCGTTAGTACGGCCCGGCATCCGGAACCTGGATGACACGATGCCTGCCGTGAACCACCCGGACCTGAGCGACATCCACCCGGGCGATTGGGTGGATCGCCGGTTGCCGGCCGCGTGGCGGCCGTTCACGCGGCTGGCGCGGCTGGATCGCCCCGTGGGCATATGGCTGACGCTGTTCCCGTGCTGGGCGGCGCTGATTCAGGCAGCGCACGGATTTCCCGATCTTCGACACCTCGCGGTCTTTTCGCTCGGCGCCTTGCTGATGCGAAGCGCCGGTTCGACGGTGAATGACATTGCCGATCGAAAGTTCGACGGCCACGTCGAGCGGACCCGCTTTCGACCCCTGGCCAGTGGTCAGATCGGCGTACCACACGCTGTTGCCTTCCTGGCCCTCGAGCTGGCACTGGCCGCCTCGCTCCTGTTCTTTCTGACCCCTTACACGCGCGTGATCGCGGTGTGCGTTCTGCCGCTCGTGTTCATCTATCCGCTCTGCAAGCGTTTCACCCATTGGCCTCAGGCCGTGCTGGGTGCGGCGTTCAACTGGGGGATGCTGATGGCATGGGCCGAGATCGCCGGACACGTCCCGGCCGGCGCCGTGCTGATGTGGATCGGGGCCATCGCCTGGCAGATCGGTTACGATACCGTCTATGCCTACGTCGATGTGAAAGACGATACCCGACTGGGCCTGAAATCGACGGCAATCCTGTTCGGCCGGCACGGCAAGGCCTGCATCGGCCTGTTCTACGGCCTGACGGTCGCGGCGTGGTCGATGGGCGGCTGGCTGTCGGGCATGTCGATGCCGTACGCCGTGGGTATGCTGGTGATCGCCGTGCATCTTGCCTGGCAGACCTGGCGGCTGGACCTTGCCCGGCCGGAGGTCAGCTACCGGTTGTTCCTGTCGAACATTCTCACCGGGGCGCTCCTGGCCGGCGCGGCGTTCATGGGAACGTGGTGAAGCACCCCGGTTCGACCAGACTGTCATCCCGAGTGTAGCGAGGGATCTCCTGGGAATGGAGCCTCCGTTCGCGGGAGATCCCTCGCTGCGCTCGGGATGACGACTGCTTCCACGAAACCGAGATGCGCTCTTGAGTGCGCCGACGGTGTTGATACCAACACCGCAAGATCCTTCGCGTCGCTCAGGATGACGAGGCGGCCGATTTTCGGTTTCGTCAAACGAAGAAGCATTCTAGACATCGCGGCCCGCTCGGATTGCTGCGAGCCAGCTTGGTTTCGCGGAAGGCGACCGCGTCAACGCCGGTTGAGGGGTGATGCACCGGATCGTGCTGCGGCAGCGGGTGCGGTGCGTCGGTGCGGGCCTGATGCGAGGCGCACGGCAGGACCGGGGGCCGGCATCGTCGACAGCCGTGCCCCGCGGTTGAAAGCGCCGCCCGCCGCGGCGTTCAGGTAGCGACGGAATGTGGGACACTCCCAGTGGCTGGGCGCGGGGCAGCGCGCGGCGTGGCGCAGACCGTCACGCATCGCGGTCAGCCGGCGGATGGTTTCGTCGAGTTCGTCCGCTTTCTCGGCCAGTCGCCGGCGATCGATATCCGGGCGGCCGTCGCGGCCGCCGAACATAAGCGCCATCTCGTCGAGCGAGAAGCCGGCGGCCTGTCCGAGCGAGATCAAGGCCAGCCGTTCGAGCACGTCGGCTTCGAACAGGCGCTTCAGGCCGCGTCGGCCGATCGATGCAATCAGCCCCTTCTGCTCGTAGAAGCGCAGCGTCGACGCGGCGACGCCGGACCGCCGAGCGACTTCCGCGATGTCGAGACTGCGCACCTCTTGACCTCAAGTCGACTTGAAGTGCGAGAGTGCCGTTTCCATGCCCGAGCGGCAATCGAAAAGGAGATGACGATGACTGTGCCGAGCCGTCCCGGCAGTGACCAGTTCACCCTGTGGAACGGCCCGACCGGGCGGACCTGGGTCGAGCATCAGGCCATGATCGACGCGCTGTTCGCGCCGTTCGAGGCATTGCTGGTCGATGCCGCCGTCGCGGTCGCGCCGCGCGCCGTGCTCGATGTGGGTTGCGGCGCGGGAAGCACGACGCTGGCGGTGGCAAGGCGGCTCGGTGCGGGCACGCATTATACCGGCATCGACATTTCCGACCCGATGATGGTGGCGGCGCACGAACATGCGGCGCGGCAGCGGCTGCCGGTGCGCTTCATTCGCGCCGATGCGCAATCCTATGGTTTCGAGCCCGCGGAGTTCGACCTGATCATCTCGCGCTTCGGCGTCATGTTCTTCGACGACCCGATCCGCGCCTTCGCCAATCTCCGCCGCGCCGCGCAGAGCCAGGCCGCACTACGCTTCATCGCCTGGCGCAGTCCGGAGGAAAATCCGTTCATGACGACCGCCGAGCGCGCCGCGGCGCCGCTGGTGCCCAACCTGCCCGCCCGCGTGCCCAACGCGCCGGGGCAATTCGGCTTCGCCGACGGCGGGCGGGTCCGGCACATCCTGGAGCAGGCCGGCTGGACCAGGATCGAGATCGGCCCGATCGATGTCGCGTGCGTCATGCCCGCGGCGGCCCTGACCCCCTATCTGACCCATATGGGCCCGCTCGGGGCGGTCCTGCGCGACACCGATCCGAACGAACATGCCAGGATCATCGAAACGGTCCGTGCCGCATTCGATCGCTATGTCGATGGAACGCAGATCCGCTTCACCTCGGCCTGCTGGATGGTTGCCGCCACAGCGCCGTGAGGAGTCCGCGCCTCCCGGAAAGACCGAAACCAGTTGATCGGAGCGGCTGCAACGCGATCATTCATGCCTGCACCGGCTGCATTCTGGGAGTTGCGGCGAAGCGCATTGGAACACCGCGCTGCCTGCCGATATACGCGCGCAGCCCCAGCGCGAGCAGCAGCGTTCCCGGTTGCGTAACGAGTTGCGCCGCGTCAAAGCCGCTTGGATCAACGAACGTCCGATAGATGACGGCGAGCAATGTACCGTGCACCGCGGACGACAGGAGCAGGACGGAGTTCAGATGCCAACCCAGCCACCATTTGGGATGGAGTGGCAAAGGCGTCCGGGCGAAGCGGATCATCGCGGCGCCGTAGACCAAGCCGATGCTGGAGAGGATCATCGCGAGCGGCTGGCCGGCGAGCGCACCAGCGATCAGAACCACGGCACCACTGACGAACATCGCCGGGCCGAGAATTCGGAAATGCACGCCGCGAAACCGCTCGACCTGCTGCTTCCATCGGATCGCCGTCCAGCCGACCGTGCCGACAGTCAAAAGGCACAGCAGCAGATAGATGAATTGGATCATCCGCGCCGGATCAAAGGTATCGGAGCGCAAGACAAGGATCGCGCCCACGGAAATGCCGACCGGAAAGAGCGAGACAAAGAACAGCTTGCCGCGGAACCGATGACTGGGGCTGCCCTTCACCGTCAGGACCGCTGCCCAGAAGAACGCGAACGTGAGGCAGCCCGCGACCAGGTGGCTGAGGAGCGGCAGATTTGACATGGCACCCCTCCAAGACTAGGTTTACGTATGTAAAATAGCATAGCGGTTTACGTACGTAAAATGAAAAAGAAGCCTATCTCCGAGGAAACGCGCACCGCCATTCTGAATGCCACGTGGGCGTTGATCGCCGAGAAGAAGCGGCTCGACATCGGCCAGGTGGAAATCGCGGCGGCGGCCGGGGTCAGCCGCCAGACGGTTTACCTCGCGTTCGGCAGCCGTGCCGGTCTGTTGACGGCGATGGCGCGTAACCGGGATCTGCAGTCCGATCACGTCGTCCGGCTCGGTCAGATATCCCACGCCGACACGGTGACCCCGGAGGATTTTCAGCGTTACATCGAGGTGTGGCTTGATTACCTGCCGCTGATCTATCCGGTGGGCATCTTGCTGGATGCCGCCGCGCTGATCGATGCCGAGGCCGCTTCCGCCTGGAACGATCGGATGAAAGGCGCCCTGCTGGCCGGGCTCAAGCGAATCTGTCGCCAATTGGCCAAAGGCGGCCATCTTGTCCCGGGGCTGAAACCGGATCGGGCTGCCGAACAGGCCTGGAGTCTGATCCACCCGACCGCCTGGCATCAGCTGGTGGTCGAATGCGGGTGGAGTCCGAAGGAGTTCCGGCACTCGCGACTCGAGATCATTCGCGCAACGCTGCTGCGTTGACGCAGCCACTGTCGTCGGGTTGGCCGCCCCGTCATCCATGGTCGCAACCTGACGACAGTTCGATCGTCGTCGAAGCCTTGATCCGAAGCGAACGTGATAGGTCGGCGGTCATCTCCAAGAGCGGAGATGACCATGCGGAATCCTACTATCATGCGATACCCTCTCGCAGGCTCGGGCTCGGCGCCGCACACTGAAGCCGGATCGGCATCTCGCCGTGCTGCATCGCTCACGCTCACGGCGATGAGCCTCGGCTATGCCGTGGTCCAGCTCGACGTGACCATCGTCAATACCGCGGTGAACGCGATCGGCATGTCTCTGGGCGGAGGTGTCGCCGCGCTGCAATGGGTGGTGAGCGCCTATACGATCGCTTTTGCCGCCTTCATCCTGACGGCGGGTGCGCTCGGGGATCGCATCGGCGCCAAGCGCGTGTTCATGTCGGGCTTCGCCATCTTCACCGCGGCGTCGCTCGCGTGCGCCCTGGCGCCGAGCGCGGCTTTGCTTGTCGCGGCGCGCTGCGTTCAAGGTCTTGCTGCGGCGATCCTGGTGCCGAATTCGCTCGCGCTGCTCAGTCACACGTATGGTGATGAGTGCGCGCGGGGGAGGGCGGTTGGAACCTGGGCGGCAGGGGCGAGTGTGGCGTTGACCGCGGGTCCCTTTGTCGGCGGCGGACTGATCGTGCTTGCAGGATGGCGTGCGATCTTCCTGGTGAACCTGCCGATCGGACTTGTCGGGCTTTGGCTTGCCTGGCGACATGCTGCGGAACCGAAACGCCTGCCGCGACGTGAGATCGACTGGCTCGGGCAGATCACCGCGGTCGCCGCCCTCGGCTGCCTCGCCGGTGCGATCATCGAGGGTGGCGAACTCGGTTGGAGCCACACAGCCGTGATGGCGGGCTTCATGATGGCGGGGCTGTGCGGCTTGACGTTCATCTGGCAGGAGCAGCGGGCGGCGCAACCGATGCTGCCGCCTGAACTCTTCAAACACCGGATGTTCACGCTGACATCGCTCGCCGGCCTGCTGGTCAACGTTGCGTTCTATGGTTTGATCTTCGTGCTCAGTCTCTATTTCCAGAAGGTCAATGGGCTGTCGCCTTTTGCAACGGGCCTCGCGTTCGTGCCGATGATGGGCGCCGTGCTGCCGGTGAATTTGATCGCCGCGCGGGTCAGCGAGCGCATCGGGGCGCCGGCGGCCATCGCGAGCGGGGCGATCGTGTCGGCGATCGGATGTCTGGCGATGCTCGGCATCGAGCCGCATACGCGCTATGGGGCGCTCTGTGCACAGATGATCGCGATCGGCGCAGGCCTCGGATTGCTGGTGCCGCCGCTGACGTCGGCGTTGCTGGCCAGCGTGGACAAGTCGCGCTCCGGCACGGCTGCTGGCGTGTTGAACGCCGCGCGCCAGGCCGGCAGTGTTGTGGGCGTGGCGCTCTTCGGGTCGCTGGTCGGCGATGATGAAAGGTTCATGCACGGTACGCACGCTGCGCTCATCATTTCGGCGCTGGTCCTGCTGGTGGCAGCTGCCGTGATCCTGATCCGTTGGTACGGCCCGTGCGGGCAGGAGGAGAATCCGTAACGGGAAACGAGCCAAAGCGGCTGTCATCCCGAGCGCCCCTTCGACAGGCTCAGGAGAGGGATCTCCTGGAAAGGGAGGCTCCGCACGTGTCGTCCTGAGCGGGGTTTCAGTCAATGGCGATCCTGGTGGCGGCTGGGACCGCGCCGCTCCAGCGGCGCTCATGGTCTTACGTCGGGAAGAGCGCCGCCGGAGCA
>DATEIF010000616.1:0-2834 GCA_035279205.1 Vineibacter sp. | reverse complement strand
CCTGCCGTTCGCCGGCTTCGACGCCGATCCCTACAAGGACTATTCGCAGCCCTGGTTCGGCACGCGCAAGGTGCTGCGCGGCGGTTGCTGGGCCACCAGCGCGCGCATCGCCCGACCCGCCTACCGCAATTTCTTCACACCCGATCGCAACGACGTCTTCGCCGGCTTCCGCACCTGTGCGCTGTGAAGCTGGCCCAATCCTTCTCCCGGTGCGGGAGAGGGAGGGGCCCAGCGTGCGCAGCACGATGGGAGGGTGAGGGGTTACGCACGCGGTGGCTTGAGGTTGACCTCGGCATGATCGGAACCTCGACACGCAATACCGTGTCCTTGGGCCTCACCCTCCCCTTGCGCTTCGCGCAACGGGCCCCTCCCTCTCCCGCTGTGCGGGAGAGGGGTGTGGACGCGATAGCCCTCCCTTCTGGCGGCGAGTGCAGGTAAAAGCATGGAGATGGATGCCAGCGGGGAGCACGAAACGGTGGAAGTCGGCAGTGACGCCATTGTCAGCATGCGTGGCGTGACCAAGAGCTATGACGGCAAGAGCCTTGTCGTGCGCCATCTCGATCTCGACGTGATGCGCGGCGAGTTCCTGACCCTGCTGGGGCCGTCAGGCTCGGGCAAGACCACCACGCTGATGATGCTGGCCGGGTTCGAGTCGGCGACGACGGGGGAGATCCTGCTCGAGGGCCGCTCGGTGACGCGGCTGCCGCCGCACCGGCGCGGCATCGGCGTGGTGTTCCAGAACTACGCGCTGTTCCCGCACATGACCGTGGCGCAGAACCTCGCCTATCCGTTGACGGTGCGCAAAGTCCCGCGCGTAACCATCGGCGAGAAGGTGCAACGGGCGCTGGACATGGTGCACCTCGCCGGCTTCGGCGATCGTCGGCCGGCCCAGCTGTCGGGCGGCCAGCAGCAGCGCGTGGCGCTGGCGCGTGCGCTGGTGTTCGAACCGTCGCTGGTGCTGATGGACGAGCCTCTGGGCGCGCTCGACAAGCAGCTGCGTGAGCATATGCAGTTCGAGATCCGCTCCCTGCACGAGCAGCTGGGCATCACCTTCGTCTATGTCACCCATGACCAGGCCGAGGCGCTGGCCATGTCGGACCGCATCGCGGTGTTCCACGAAGGCGTGATCCAGCAGCTCGACACCGCCGAGGGGCTGTACGAGCGCCCCAACAACGGCTTCGTGGCCGGCTTCATCGGCGAGAGCAACCGGCTGGCCGGCACGGTGCGCGACCAGCAGGGCGAAGAAGCACATGTCACCCTGGATGCCGGCGGCGAGGTCACGGGCCGCGTGGCCGACGCCGGGCCTGCCGGCTCGCGTGCCTTGGTATCTCTGCGGCCGGAGCGCGCGCGCATCCTGGGGCCCGACGAGCGCGCGGACAACACACTGCGCGGCCAGGTGCGCGAGCTGATCTACCTGGGCGACCACACGCGCATCGTGCTGTCGGTCGCCGGCAACGATGATTTCGTGGTCAAGGCCGCCAACACCGGCCATGCCCTGCCGCACGGCGCCGGCGAGACCGTGACGGTGGGTTTCGGCGCGCGGGATTGCGTGGCGTTGAAGGCGCCGGCAAACTGACGGCACGGATCGCTGACCAGTCCGTCATCCCGAGCGCAGCGAGGGATCTCCTGCGAACGGAGACTCCATAACGAGGAGATGTCTCGCTACGCTCGACATGACGGACCGGACGAATCATCGCCATACGGCGTTAAGAGGGAGAGCAACATGTCAGGGAAGATCTTCGGCGCGATCGCCGCCGTGGCGCTGAGCGCCTGGGCGGTGGCAGCGCACGCGCAGTCGCGGCCACTCACCGTGGTGTCGTGGGGCGGCGCCTACCAGGCGGCGCAGCGGGACGTGTATTTCGAGCCGTTCAAGAAAGCGACCGGCATCAACATGATCGACGAGTCGTGGGATGGCGGCATCGGCGTGCTGCGCGCCAAGGTCCAGGGCGGCAACGTGCCGTGGGATGTCGTGCAGGTCGAGTCCGAGGAGCTCGAGCTGGGCTGCGACGAGGGCCTCTATCTCCAACTCGACTACAGCAAGATCGGCGGCAAGGACGCCTACCTGAAGGCGGCCGTGCATCCCTGCGGCGTCGGCGCCATCGTCTATAATTTCGTGCTGGGCTACGACAAGGACAAGCTGAAGACGGCGCCCACCGGCTGGGCCGACTTCTTCGACACCAAGAAGTTCCCCGGCAAGCGCGGCCTGCGGCAGGGCCCCAAGACGTCGCTGGAGATCGCGCTGATGGCCGACGGCGTGGCGCCGGCCGATGTCTACAAGGTGCTGGCGGCGCCGGGCGGCGTCGACCGCGCCTTCAAGAAGCTCGACACCATCAAGAAGGACCTGGTGTGGTGGAAGGCCGGCGCCCAGCCGCCACAGCTGCTGGCCTCGGGCGAGGTGGCGATGACCTCGGTCTATAACGGGCGCGTCGATGCCGCCAACAAAGCCGACAAGCGCAACTTCGGCATCGTGTGGGACGGCTCGCTGTACACCATCGATTCGCTGGTGATCGTGAAGGGCTCGCCGCACGTCGATGCGGCCTACAAGTTCATCGACTTCGTGGGCAAGGCCGAGAACCAGGCCAAGCTGCCGGCGGCGATCGCCTACGGCGTCACCAATGTCGGCGCCACCAAGCTGATCGATCCCAAGCGCCTGCTCGACCTGCCCACGCATCCCGACAACATCAAGAACGCGGTGCAGATCTCCGACAAGTTCTGGATCGAAAATATCGACAAGCTGACCGAGCGCTTCAACAAGTGGGCGGCGTCGAATTGAGGGGACGATTGCGCGGCTACTTCTCCTCTCCCCGCAGGAGCGGGGAGAGGAAGGGGCCCAT
>DATEIF010000615.1:0-7208 GCA_035279205.1 Vineibacter sp. | reverse complement strand
CGCCAACGCTGGACTGATGGTGATGTCGGTCATCGTTTGTCCTCTGTCGCCCCACCCGTCATCCCGAGCGCAGCGAGGGATCTCCCGCGGCCAGTTGCACGGTGCGTTATTCGCAGGAGATCGCTCGCTACGCTCGGGATGACGGGCGCGGCGCTCGGGATGACGGCGTGGTCGAACAACACCAATGCACCCTGCTCAGGCGCGCTTGATGCGCGGATCGATCGCCGTCTGCAGCAGGTCGACGACCAGGTTGGTGGCGACGAAGCACAGCGCCAGAACCAGGATGGCGCCCTGCAGCACCGGGATGTCGCGGGTCAGGATCGCCTTGCTGAGCAGAAAGCCGGTGCCCGGCCAGGTGAAGACGGTCTCGATCAGGATCGAGCCGCCGACCAGGTAGCCGAACTGCAGGCCCATCACGGCCAGGATCTGCGGCAGCGCGTTGCGCACTGCGTGCCGCAGCACGGCTGTTTCGCCCAGGCCCTTGGCCCGCAGGGTCTGTACGAAGTCATGCGCCAGCACTTCGGCCACGGCCGAGCGCGTGCTGCGCATGATGATGCCCAGTGGCACCATCGACAGGGTGGCGATCGGCAGGATGGCGTACTTGAGCTGATCCCAGCGGGTGATGTCGAAGCTGTCGGAGCCCTTGGAACCCATGCCGGTCGCGGGCAGCCAGCCGAGATCGACCGAGAAAACGATGATCAGCACGATGCCCAGCCAGTAGTTCGGCACGCTGACGCCCAGCACCGAGATCGCGGTGACGATGCGATCGACCGGCCGCCCGACGGCATAGGCCGCGATAGTGCCCAGCACGAAGGCCAGCGTGAAGGCGACCACCACGGCGCCGGCCGAGACGATGATGGTGTTGCTGAGCGCCCGCGACACCTCACCGATCACCGGCCGGCTGGTCTGCAGCGATACGCCGAGATCGCCGGTCACGGCACGACCCAGCCATTTCAGGTACTGAACCGGAATCGGCTGGTCGAAGCCGTAGAGCTTCTTCAGGTACTCGACATCCTGTTGCGAGGCGTCGGGCGGCAGCAGCAACGAGATCGGATCACCCGGCGCCAGGAAGACGAGACCGAAGCAGATCACCGTGACGCCGATAGCGATCGGCACGGCATAGAGCAGTCGCCTCGCGATATAGAGCCACATGCGGGTGCTCCTTCGATCTGTCATCCCGAGCGCAGCGAGGGATCCAGGGTGCTCCTGGATGTCTCGCTTCGCTCGACATGACAGCTTTCAATTGCCCACCGTGATCGGGGTCAGGTCCTGGAACCAGCTTTGCGCCTGCACGAAGCCCTTGAGCTTGGGCGACAGCGCGCGCGGGTTGAGGTCGTGCACGACGAAGATCATGGCGGCATCGCGGCTGGCGATCTCGTGCACCTTCGCCAGCAACTCGGCGCGCTTCTCCTCGTCGAACTCTTTCATCGCCTGCGCCACCAGGGTTTCGATCTCCGGCTCGCTGTACCAGCCCCAGTTGCCGCCGGCCGGCGCGAACTGCTGCTTGATCACGAAGCGCAGCAGCGCGTTCGGCGGATCCTGCGTGGCACGGCTGATGTTGATGGCGCTGTACTGCGGGAACTTCTCGCGCCCCTTCAAGCCGACATCGAGCAGCGCGTTCCAGTCCATCACCTCGAGCTTGACCTTGAAGCCGACCGCTTCGAGGTGCGCCTTCACCAGCTCGTTCATCGGCAGCGGCTGCATCTGGCCCGAGCCCGAGGTCGAAATCGCCAAGGTCACCTGGCAGGGATGGCAGCCGGCCTCTTTCAACAGCGCCGTCGCCTTCTTGGGATCGTACTCGTACTTCATCGGCTTGCCGTAGAACGGCGAGCTGGGCGGATAGATCGCGTAGCCGGGCTGCGCCACGCCGCCCAGCATCTCGACCACCTCGTCGCGGTTGATGGCGTGGTTGGCGGCGCGCCGCACGCGCACGTCGTTGAACGGCGGCTCCACGAAGTTGAGTTGGTAGTGCCAGTTGTGCGGATAGGGTCGCGTGATGACCGCCATGCCCGCCTGCTTCAGGCGCGGAATGGTATCGGGTGACGGCGCCTCGATGAAATCCACCTGGCCCGCGATCAGCGCCGCCGCGCGTGTCGTGGCTTCCGGCATCGGCAGCAGCACCAGCCGATCGTGCCTGGGCACGCGCTTGGGATCCCAGTAGCCGGGGTTCTTGACCAGCTCCAGCCGCTCGCGCGGCACGACCTTGTCGAACTTGTAGGGACCCGTGCCGGCGGGCGCCTTGGCGTAGGCACCGTAGTCGTAGTTCGCCTTCTCCACCGCGCACTTGGAGATCATGTACCAGACGCTGAGGTTGTAGGGCGTGAAGGAGTCCTCGGACTTGGTGTAGATCGCGACCTTGAGGTCATCGATCTTCTCGGCCTTCAGGACGTTGACCGAGCGGCCGCGCTGGCGCGCGTACTGCACGGGATGGAAGCCGGGTGCCTTGTCGTCGATCAAACGCTGGATGTTCCACACCACGAGATCGGCATTGAGCGGACAGCCGTCGTGAAACGTCACGCCCTGGCGCAGCTCGAAGATCCACTTCTTGTGATCATTGGGATCGATCGACCACGCCGTGGCCAGGCCTGGCGTCAGGCCCGCCTCGACATCGGGCCGCGACAGGTCCCAGTTGATCAGCGCGTCGTAGAGGTTCCAGCCGACAAAGCGGTAGCCCTCGAAGCCCTGGTCGGGCTGGCCGGTCCAATCCGGGATGTCGCCCGCCGTCATGGCGACGCGCAGGACGGACTCGGCAGCGGCCGGCGCTGGTGCGGCAGCATGCGCGCCCAGCGCTATCGCCGACCCCAGTGCCGCGGTGCGCAGTGTAAGACGGAGCCGCATGGATCTCTCCGGGTTGCTGTCAGTTGCTGGGCGACGCGACGACGATCGGCGTCAGGTCCTGAAACCAGCTCTGCGCCTGGACGAAGCCCTTGAGGCGCGGCGACAGCGCGCGCGGATTGAGGTCGTGCGCAATAAAGACGCGCGCTGCGTCCTCGTTGACCAGCTCGTGGGCGCGGATCAGCAGCTTGGACTGCTCGGCCTCGTCGAAAGTGGCCAGCGCCGCGTCCGCCAAACGGTCGAGTTCCTTGTTCTCGTACCAGCCCCAGTTCAGGCCGGCCGGCCCGCGGTTCGCCGTGGTGTAGTGCTTGAGGAACCCAGACACTGGATCCAAGGTCGACAGGCTGACGTTGATGGCGTCGAGCTGCGGCGTCTTCTCCCAGCCCGACCAGAACGTGTTGAGCAACGCGTTCCAGTCCATCACCTCGAGCTTCACCTTGAAGCCAGCCGCCTCGAGCTGGGCCTTGATCAGCTCATTCATCGGCAGCGGCTGCATCTGGCCCGAGCCCGAGGTCGAAATGCCGACGGTGATGCTGCAGGGATAGCAACCTGCCTCTTTCAGCAGCGCCGTGGCCTTGGCCGTGTCGAACGCGTAGCGGAAGGGCTTGCCGTAGTATTTCTGGCTCGGCGTGAACGTGGCGTAGCCTTCCATCGCCACGCCACCCAGCATGTCGACGATCTCGGCGCGGTTGATCGCGTAGTTGGCGGCGCGCCGCACCCGCACGTCCCTGAAGGCGCCGCGCTGGAAATTGAGCTGGTAGTCCCAGTTGTGCGGATAGGGCAGCGTGACGATGATCATGCCGCCCTGCTTCAGCCGCGGGATGGTATCGGGCGACGGCGCCTCGACGAGATCGACCTGGCCCGCCAGCAACGCGGCGGCGCGCGTCGTGGCCTCGGGCATGGGCAGCAGCACCAGCCGGTCATGCTTGGGCACGCGCTGCGGATTCCAGTAGCCCGGGTTCTTCACCAGCTCCATGCGCTCGCGCGGCACGACCTTGTCGAACTTGTAGGGGCCGGTGCCGGACGGCGACTTGGCGTAGACCTTGTAGTCGTTGCCGGCAGCCTCCAGCGCGCACTTCGAGATCATGAAGATGACGCTGAGATTGTACGGGAACAGCGACTCCACCGTCTTCGACGTGATGGCGATCCTGTAGTCGTCGATCTTCTCGACCTTCTCGATGTTGTTGGTGCGCGAGCGCACGCGTGCGAAATGCAGCGGGTTGAACTGCGGCACCTTGTCGAGCGTCAGGCGCTGGATGTTCCAGACCGCGACGTCGGCGTTCCAGACGCAGCCGTCGTGGAACTTCACGCCCTGGCGCAACTCGAAGATCCATTTCTTCTTGTTGTCGGCGTCGACATTCCACTTCGTGGCCAAGCCCGGTGTCAGCGGCGCCTCGACATCGGAGCGCGACAGATCCCAGTTGATCAGCGCGTCGTAGAGGTTCCAGCCGACGAAGCGCGAGCCTTCAAAGCCCTGGTCGGGCTGGCCGGTCCAGTCCGGGATGTCGCCCGCCGTCATCGCCACACGCAGCACGCTTTCGGCGCGCGCGGCCAGCGGCGGCAGTGCCGCCAGGCTCAGGCCGATTGCTGCTGCGGTCAGCAGACGGTTCCACCGCCTCACCATCATGATCGCCCCCGCTGTCGTGACGAAGTCGCGGCGCCGTAAGCGGCACGCCGGCCGTCGGTCCTGCTCATGCTGCACTGCTTTCGTTGCTGTGGTGCGCTGCAACAGGCATGCCACTGCACAGCGATCGTTCGTGGCGCGCGATGATTGTGCAAAGCGGCGAGAGACCGCGCAGTGACCGCCGCTGTCGCGCAGATCAGCCGGATGCAACCATGCAGCCACTGCAGGGCCGCTGGCATACGCGTTGCTCGCGCTGTGACTTTTGCATTGCCCGCGCGCATGCAACTATCCCGTCCGCGATGCCATGAACGCCGACACCAGCAGGAGCCATCCGCGATGCCGACACCGCCGTCCGATGACGACCTCAAGCAGGAGCTTGATGCCGCCGCGAAGAAAGCCGGGTTGACGATCCCGCCCGAGCGCCACGATGCGATCCTGGTCAGCTACAAGGATCTCAGGCGCATGACGGCGCTGATCCGCCAGCAGCCGCGCAACGCGGCCGTGGAGCCGTCCAACATCTATTCGCTCGTGCCACGGCGCTGAGGGGAGAACCGAGATGGCTGCATCCTCATCGCTGCATACGCTGTCGATCGCCGAAGCCGGCGCCAAGCTGCGCGCCGGCACCCTGACCTCGACGGCGTTGACCCGCGCATCGCTCGATCGCATCGCCGCACTCGACGGCGGACTCGACAGCTTCGTGCTGGTCACCGCCGAGCGGGCGCTGGCCGACGCCGCCGCCGCCGATGCCGAATTGAAGGCCGGCATCGACAAGGGGCCGATGCACGGCATCCCCTACGGTCTGAAGGACATCTACGACACCGCCGGCATCCGCACGACGTGCCACTCCAAGCTACGGATCGACAACGTGCCGCAGGCCGACTCGGTGGTCGCGGCGCGGCTCAAGGACGGTGGCGGCGTGCTGCTGGGCAAGCTCGCCACGCACGAGTTCGCCATCGGCGGCCCCAGCTTCGACCTGCCGTTCCCGCCGGCACGCAACCCGTGGAACCGCGACCATATCCCGGGCGGCTCGTCGTCGGGCTCGGGCGCGGCGGTGGCGGCCGGCTTCTGCCGCATGGCCATGGGATCGGACACCGGCGGCTCGATCCGCGGGCCGGCAGCCTATTGCGGCGTCGTCGGCCTGAAGCCGACCTATGGGCTGGTGTCGCGCCGCGGCGTGTTCCCGCTGTCCTATACGCTGGATCACTGCGGGCCGCTGGCGCGCACGGTCGAGGACTGCGCGCTCACCATGCAGGTGATCACGGCGCACGATCCGCAGGATCCGGCCAGCGCCGACGTGCCCACGCCCGAGTTCACGCGCGGCCTCGACTGGGGCGTGCACGGCGTCAAGATCGCGGTGCCGCGGCATTTCTACGCCAAGGCCGAAGGCGCCTCGCCGGAGATCATCGCGGCCATCGACACCGCGGCACAGACCTGGGCCAAGCTGGGCGCCACGGTCGAAGAGATCACGCTGCCGGACTATGACCTCTTCAACGCCTGCGGCCGCATCATCCTGAACGCGGAAGCCTATGCCATCCACGAGCAGGACCTGCAGACGCGGCCGCTCGACTATGCCCGCATGACGCATGCCCGCCTGGTCATGGGCGGCTTCCTGTCGGCGGCCGACCTGGTGCAGGCGCTGCGCCTGCGCCGCGAGCTCGTCGACGCGCTCAATGGCGTATTGCGCCGCTACGATGCCGTCATCACGGCCTCGTCGCTGAGCCAGGCGCCGCGTTTCAGCGACTATCGCGACGGCTACCCGGTGGCGTGGCCGGTGCAGACCATGCCGTTCAACGTCACCGGCCACCCGGCGATGTCGGTACCGACCGGCTTCTCCAGCGAGGGCCTGCCGCTGTCGCTGCAGATCGTGGGCCGGCCTTTCGACGAGCCGATGGTGCTGCGCATCGGCGCCGCGCTCGAACGCGCACTCGGCCTCGCCGAGCGCTGGCCCGAACTGGAACCGGGGGTCGCAAGCCGGGCAGCCGCTTCATAAGTGAGGCTGCGCGCATCGGGGCATCTCGTCCTTGGCGCTCGAGATGACCCCGGCCTCGCGCGTCGGCCGGCCGGCCTTCGCGCGCCTCAGTCACACGAAGCGAAACCGCCGCAGGATCCACCAGCAAGCCATCGACGCGCAGAGGCTGATCCCAATCAAGGCGAGACCGAATTCGTCGGCGTAGGACGTTGTCGTCCCCCGTCTGATCAGTGAGACGACGCCCGCGACGACACCCGAGAGGGAAGCCACCCACAGCGGCAACGCGCGCTTCCAGGCGCAGTAGACACCGCTGATGATCCCCGCGATCCCAGCAGCAACGCCGCCGAAATAGGCATACGACATCAGGGCGGCAGCGCCTGTCATCAGGATGAGGTCGAAAATACTGTCGGCAAACCGATCAACCGTGAGCGCCGCTCCCACCATCAGGCACGTCGCGCCGATGGGTGGCCCCAGGAACAGAAACACCATAAATACAACGAAGAAGCTGCCGACGGGCGACCCTGTCGGTGGCGACTGCGATACTCGGGGGGTCATGACGTGGAGTCTCGTTCACTACGAGACGTAGCATATCACGGCTCTCGTACCCGTGGCCGATGGCGATCGATCGCAGAGGGCGTGGACAGAGGCCTGACGATCGCTCCCGGTAATCCGACACCGTGAGCAAGTAAATACTCCGCCATCACTTACGATGGGCAAATCTGCGATCCTTCCGCATCCGGAAAAATTCTGGATTCAACGATCGTCGACATTTCGCATGAC
>DATEIF010000614.1:0-7545 GCA_035279205.1 Vineibacter sp. | reverse complement strand
CAGCGCCCGCGCGATGGCGACGCGCTGGCGCTGGCCACCCGACAGCTGGTGCGGGTAGCGAAAGCGGAAGCGCGCGCCCAGCCCGACATCATCGAGCACGCGGGCGATGCGGGCCTCGGCGTTGTCCAGCCCATGGATGGCGATCGGCTCGGCCAAGGTGCGGTCGACCGTATGGCGCGGGTGCAGCGAGCCGAACGGGTCCTGGAATACCATCTGGACCTGGCGGTGGAAGGCCTTGTCGCGCACCGGCTTGATCGCGCGGCCGGCGATCTCGATTGTCCCCGTCCAGTCGCGGTTCAGTCCGCTCAGCACGCGCAGCAGGGTCGACTTGCCGCATCCGGATTCACCGACCAGGCCGTAGGTGTCGCCGGCCGCCACGGTGAACGACACGTCGTTCACAGCGCGGACCGTGCCGAAGCTGACGTCGAGGTGGTGGACGCTGATCATCTGCGCGCCATCAGCCAGGCCGGATCGCGCGTCAGCACCGGCAGGTCGCGGCCGGCGGTATCGATCGTAGGCAGCGCCGCGAGCAGGCCGCGCGTGTACGGATGCGTGGCTGTGTGCAGCGCCGATGCCGGCAGGGTCTCCATGATCTGTCCGCCATACATGACCAGCACGCGATCGCAGAACGACGCCACCAGGTTGAGGTCATGGCTGATGAAGAGCAGGCCCATGCCGCGGCGGGTGACGAGGTCGTCGAGAATGGCCAGCACCTGCATGGATACCGTCACGTCGAGCGCCGACGTCGGCTCGTCGGCGATCAGCAGATCCGGCTCGGGGATCAGCATCATGGCGATCATGACGCGCTGGCCCATGCCGCCCGAGACCTCGTGCGGATAGAGATCATAGACATGCTTGGGATCGCGGATGCGCACATCGGCCAGCATGTCGAGCGCGCGGCGCCGGGCCTCGGCGCGGCCGACGCGATGGTGCATGCGGTAGGCTTCGGCGATCTGGCGCCCCACCGTCATCACCGGATTGAGCGAGAACTTGGGGTCCTGCATGATCATCGAGATGCGCCGCCCGCGCACGCCGCGCAGCGTGGCCGTGTCGGCGTCCAGCAGGTCGAGATCGCCCAGGGCCAGCTGGTCGGCGGTGATGGTCGCCGACGCCGGCAGCAGGCGCAGGATGGCGCGCCCCGTCACCGACTTGCCCGAGCCCGATTCGCCCACGATGCCCAGCCGCTCGCGGCCGACATCGAAGTCGATGCCGCGCACCGCCTCGACGATGCCGGTCGGCGTGTCGAAGCGCACACGCAGGTTGCGGACGGAAAGGAGCGGTGGCTGAACCATCGGTTTCATCCAGACGCCGACCTCATCCTGAGGAGGCCGTGCGACAGCACGGCCGTCTCGAAGGATGGGCTGCACATGCAGTGCGGTTGCCCACCCTTCGAGACGCAGCCCTCGCGGGCCGCTCCTCTGGGTGAGGGTGTGGTGAGATAACCATCAGGTTTGCTTCGGGTCGAGCACGTCGCGCAGGCCGTCACCCAGCAGGTTGAAGCCCAGGCTGGCGACGAAAATGGCAATGCCCGGCATGGTCGCCACCCACCATTGCTCGAGGATGAAGCGGCGGCCGGTGGAGATCATGGCGCCCCATTCGGGCGATGGCGGTGTGGCGCCCAGGCCGAGGAAGCCCAGCCCGGCGGCGGTGAGGATGATGCCCGACATGTCGAGCGTGACGCGCACGATGACGGACGACAGGCAGAGCGGGGCGACATGGCCAAAGATCAAGCGTGCGGTCGAGGCGCCCTGCAGGCGCGCGGCGGCGATGAAATCGGAGCCGCGGATGGCGAGCGTCTCGGCCCGCGACAGCCGGGCATAGGCCGGCCAGGCGGTGAGCGCTATGGCGATGACGCCGTTCTCGATGCCGGGCCCCAGCGCCGCTACGAAAGCCAGCGCCAGGATCAGCCGCGGGAAGGCCATGAAGATGTCGGTGATCCGCATCACGATGCGGTCGAACCAGCCGCCGATGTAGCCGGCGGCACAGCCCACAACCAGGCCGAACGGTGCCACCAAGATGACGACCGCAACGACCATGCCCAGCGTGATGCGGGTGCCGTAGACGATGCGCGAGTAGATGTCGCGGCCCAGCTCGTCGGTGCCGAACCAGTGGGCGGCATCGGGTGGCCGCAGGCGGATGTCGAGGTTCTGAACTGCCGGATCGTGCGTCGCCAGCAGCGGTGCGGCAATGGCCACGATGGTGAGCAGCAATGAGACCGCCAGACCCGCGACCGCCAGCCAGTTGCGGCGGAATGTCAGCCATTGCAGGTAGACCCGGCCCAGGCGTGCCTGGCGCCGCGACGCGGGGGTGTCGGCGACCAGCCAGTCGCGCAGGGCGGCGGTGCGGCTCATCGCGTCCTCGGATCGACCAGGCGATAGATCAGGTCGCAGGCCAGGTTGAGGCCGAGATAGACGGTGCCCACCACCAGCGTGGCGCCCAGGACGGCATTCATGTCGGCGTTGAGCAGCGAGACCGTGAGGTACTGGCCCAGGCCCGGCCAGGAGAAGATCGTCTCGGTCAGTACCGCCCCCTCGAGCAGGCCGGCGTAGGAGAGCGCGATCACCGTGACCAGAGGCACCGCGATGTTGCCGAACGCATGGCGCCACACCACGCGCATCTCGGACATGCCTTTGACGCGCGCCGTGGTGATGTATTCCTGCCGAAGTTGTTCGAGCATGAAGGCGCGGGTCATGCGCGCGATGTAGGCCAGTGAAAAGTACGCCAGCACGCCGGCCGGCAGCAGGATGTGGCCCACGGCGTCGCGGAACACCTCCCACTCGCCCTGCATCGCCGAATCAATCAACAGCATGCCGGTGACCGGCGTCACGATGTCGTCAAAGGCGACATTGATGCGTCCCGGTCCCGGTACGAGCTGGAGTTTGGCGTAGAAGACCAGCAGCCCGACCAGGCCCAGCACGAAGATCGGCACCGAGTGGCCGATCAACGTGAGGAACCGGATCACCTGGTCGATCTTGCTGCCCTGGCGTACGGCGGCCAGCACGCCCGTCGGCACGCCGGCGGCGACACCCAGAATGGTGGCGATGGTGGCCAGCTCCAAGGTGGCAGGGAAGAAGCGGCTGATATCCTCCAGCACCGGGCGGGAGGTCATCACCGAGCGGCCGAAATTGCCCGACAGGATCGCCGAGCAATATCGGAAGAACTGCTCGTAGAGGGGCCGGTCGAGACCCAGCTCCAGGCGCACGCGCTCATAGACGTCGGCCGGCGCCCGGTCACCGACAATGGCAATCACCGGGTCGATCGGTATCACGCGGCCGATCAGGAAAGTGACCAGCAACAAGCCCAGAAGCGTGAGCGGCAGGGTAACCAGCCAGCCGCCGAACGAGGCGAGGCGCGCGCGATGCATGCCCTTGCGCGTCCGCGCCGGTCAGGTCTTGGTCGTCTCGCGGTAGTAGATGCGGTCGTTGATCGGGCCGATGTCGAGCCCGCTGACAGTGGCGCGCATGGCGGCCACCTCGATGGCCTGCAGCAGGATCATGAACGGCGACGTGCGCTGATGCTCGCGCTGCAGCTCGATGTACATCTCGGCGCGCTTCTCGGCGTCGCGCTCACGGACCGCCGCGGCGACCTTGGCATTAAGCTCGGGCACGCTCCAGGAGTTGCGCCAGGCCAGGGTCTTGGCGCGCGCGTTGTCGCTGTTGTCGGGGTTGGAGACGAAGGCCTCGGTGTTGCTGTGCGGGTCCATGTAATCGGGCGACCAGTACAGCATCAGCATTTCGTGCTGACGCGCCCGCATGCGGGTGATGACCTGACGCTGTTCGCCCGGTTGCAAGGTCAGCTTGACACCGACCTGGGCGAAGGTGGCCTGGATGGCCTGCGCGATATCCGACCACGGCTGGATGTGGCTGTAGTCGAGCGTGACGCTGAAGCCGTTGGGCAGGCCGGCTTCGGCCAGCAGGGCCTTGGCACGGGCCGGGTCGAAACGGAACGGCTTGTCGTCGATCGCCCCGAGGAAGCCCAGCGGCAGGAAGGCCTGGTGCACGTCGTAGGTGGTCGACACGATGTTGCGCTGGATGGCGTCGTAGTCGATCGCGAACTTCAGGGCTTCGCGCACCTTCGGCTTGGCCAGCTCCGGATGGCGCTGGTTCATGCACATGTAGATGACGGCCGCCTTGCGCGAGCGCTGGATCTTGTAAGCCGAATCGCTGGCCAGCGACTTCAGCTGGTCGGGTCCGAGATTGCGCGCCATGTCGACATCGCCGCGCTGCAGCAGCAACAGCTGGCTTGCCGGTTCGGCGACGTGCCGGGTGACGACGCGGCGACTCCGGACCTGGCCCGGGTAGTTGGGGTTGGCTTCCAGCGTGACCGTCTCCGACGCGCGCCAGGCGCGCAGCACGTAGGGGCCCGAGCCGGCCGAGTGGGTCTTGAGCCAGCCGTTGCCCCAATCGTCGCCCTGCTTGTTGGCTTCGACCACCTTGCTGTCGACGATGGCGCCGACATTGGCCGACAGGCAGTAGTAGAAGAAACTCGGCGAAATCGGCTCGCCGATCGTGATGACCAGGGTGCGCGCGTCGGTGGCACGAATCATCTGGCTGGCGTTTTGCCCGTTGAGGCCGAACTGCGTGAGGATGAACGCCGGCGTCTTGTTCAGGGTCACCGCGCGGCGCAGCGAATACTCGGCGTCCTGTGCGGTGATGGGATTGCCGCTGGCGAACTTGCGCCCGGCCTTGAGGCGGAAGGTGTGGGTGAGGCTGTCGGGCGAGGCCTCCCACGATTCGGCCAGTTCGCCGACGATCTTGTCCGGTGCCGTATTATGCGTCGTCAGCAGCTTTTCGTAGATGTTGGTGGTCGTTTCGTTACCCTTGAACTCGAACGATTCATGCGGATCGAGGCTGATGATGTCGTCGAGTTGCGCCGCCATCACCAGCGTGTCGCGCGGGGTCTGGGCCAGGGCATCGCGCAGCGGCCAGATGGCCGGGGCCGCCAGCAGGGACGAGGCAAACGTACGACGACGGATCATGACCGGTACCTCCAGACACAGGCGTCTGCGACAGGTCATCACAGTAGTGAGACCCGTTGGTGGGTACCACAAGTTTGTTGCTGCGGCGGCGATTCAGAGGTCGAGGACCAGCCTTTCCCCCGGACGGGCGCGGGAGACGCAGACCTGCATGACGCTGTGGCTGGCCTTGATCGCCTCGTCGAGAATGTCGTCGCGGTGATCGATTTCACCCCCAAGGACACGGACCTGGCAGGTGCCACACCAGCCCTCCCGGCACACCGACGGCAGGGTGAAGCCGTGCTCGATCAGCACGGCGAGGAGCGATTTGTCTGAAGGCACCTCAAGCGTGAGCCGGCTGCGTGCCAGCTCGACCATGAAACCTGTGTCCGTCCGTGGGGCTCGCTCGGCCTGCGTACCGGTCACCGGGGAAAACAACTCGACATGCACGGCCGTCGCCGGCCAGGTCCGCGTGGCCGTCTGGGCTGCCTCGATCATGGGCCGGGGGCCGCAGATATAGGCATCGGCGCCGGCAGGGCGATCGGTCAGGAGCGCAGCCAGGTTCAGCCCGCGACGGGGATCGCCACTGTCATGATAGAAAAACACCTGATCGCCCAGTAAGTCGGCCAGGACGTCACGATAAGCCGTTGTCGCGGCCGACCGGCTGCAGTAGTGCAGCACAAACGGCGCGCCGAGCCGGCGTAACCGGTGCACCATCGACATGATCGGCGTGATGCCGATACCGCCCGCAATCAGGATGTATCGATCCGCCGCTTCGTTCAGCGCAAAGCCATTGCGCGGTGGTCGGCACGACAGGTGATCGCCCGCGCGCACGCGATCATGCATCCATGCCGACCCGCCGCGGCCGTCGCGTTCAAGAAGGACCGCGATGATGTAACGATGCCGCTCGTCAGGATCGTTCAGAAGCGAATAGCAACGCGATGACCCGCCGCCTACCATCACCTCGATGTGAGCGCCGGCCTGGAAGGGCGGAAGCTGTTCGCTACGCTGCCCGACGAGTTCGAACGCTTTGATAGTCGGTGTGATCTGCTCGATCGATAGCACGCGCAGTCGCAGTGGAAAATCGTCTTGCAGTATTGCCATTGATCACGGTCCAGTATCGATGACGTCCGATGCCCGATAGCCGATCTCCCACCAGTTGCCATCGCAGTCCTGCAAGCAGAACGATCGCCCGTGGCCGGTGTCGGTGACCGGATCGATGCGCTGAATATCGAACTCGGCCTGGTGCTGGATCGCGGCGTCATGGGCCGTGTCGACGTCTTTCCAGGCATGAAGCGCGATGAACCAGCGGTTCTCGCGCCCCTGCGGGTGAACGCCGTTGCCGGCCTGCACGCAGGCGATGAACCAGCGCTGATCGCTCGACGCCAGTATCTGCGCCTGCTCGTGGTGACGAACGCAGGTCAAGCCGAGGAATTCCTTGTAGAAGCGTTTGGATCGCGCGAGTGCCCGCAGTTCGAGCGTGCCGTGTGATAAGTGGATGCCGTTCACGATGGGAACGTGCTCGGGGCGCGACATGTTGGTCTCCTGAATGGCGGTGTATCGTGGGACATCAGTCCGGATACTGATCGCCTGCCTCGATCAGGCTCACATGCGTGCGCGCCGGGTCGGTGTATTCGATCTCCCACCAGTTCGAATCGCGATCCTGGAGGTAAAACCCGTACACACCATGCTGCATGCGCGGGGTCATGACCCGTCGCAGGCCATATCTTTCCTTATGCTGGCCGGCAGCGGCGCAAATCCGATCCACGTCGCTGCGACTGGGTACGTCGATTCCCCAGTGATTGAGAAGATTCTGCGGGCGATCGATCGAGCCGACGTGATGGACCTCAATCACGCAGCCTCCGGCTGTTGGCTCGGGCAGTCGCAGGATCAGCTGGTCGGACGCAATGGCCGTACAAGCGAGTCCGAGGAACTCTTCGTAGAAGACGCGTGCGGCCGCCAGATCCGCACTCACCATGGTGCCGTGGTGCAGCGTTCGAGGCCTGAGAATGCTTCGTTGCGACATGCCCGGGCCCGCTCCTGCGTGCGGAACATCGTCAGCGCGCGGCATGCAGCAAGCCTTCCGCCTGCAAGGCTTCGCGCACTTTGGGCCGGGCCGCGATCCGCGCCAGATACGCCGTCAGGCTCGCAAAGGCCGACAGGTCCAGGCGCACCAACGCGGACCAGCTTGCAATCGTGAAGCAGTAGGCATCGGCCACCGTGAACTGCTCGCCCATGAGGAAGTCGTGGTTCGACAGATGCTGGTCGAGAAATGCGAACCGCTGTGCGAGCTTCGTACGTGCCTGCGTCGCTGCCTGCTCACCGTGGTCGGGGTGGAACAGGGGCGTGAAGGTCTTGTGCAGCTCGGTGCTGATGAAGTTCAGCCATTCCTGAAGGCGGTAACGCTCGAACGAGGTCGCGGGTGGTGCCAGCTTCGTGTCCGATGCCCGGTCCGCGAGGAACTGGACGATGGCAGGTCCCTCCGTCAGAACCTGGCCATTCTCCAGCTCGAGCGCTGGCACATAGGTCTTGGCCGTGACCGTGGTGTAGTCCGCGCCGGACTGCGTTCGGCGAGTACGGGCCTTGATATC
>DATEIF010000613.1:0-12306 GCA_035279205.1 Vineibacter sp. | reverse complement strand
CAGGGCCTCGATGGCCGACGGCAAGGCATCGCTCCGCGCGCCGACCGACCGTAGCAGGTCGCGGAACGCCGCGACCGTCGTGCCACCGCGCTCGGCGTATTTCAGCAAAGCCACACTGTCGTCGAGCTTGGCGAGCATCGGCGGCGTGTGGTCATTGAAGGCCAGCAGATGGATGCGTTTGTCTGCCAGCCACTGCAGGATCGTCGGTACCGAGTCGAGATTGTAGGTTTCCCAGCGCAGATGCAGGCGCGTGTCGCAGGCCAGCGCTGTGCGCAACCGGTCCAGCGCATCGGCCATCGCGTGCGCACGGGCCGTGCCGCGCAGGCCCGGCTCCCACGACCAGGTCACGCCGTGGAACGCGGTCGTCACGCCGTTGGCAGCGAGTTGCCGGTCAGTGTCGAGCAGGGCGAGATCATCGGCGAAGAAGACGCCCGGCCGCGGCATCAGCTGGCGTTCGAAGGCATCGCCATGCAGGTCGACAATGCCGGGCAGTGCCAGCATACCGTCGAACCGCAGCTCGCGTGCACCGGAGCCCTGATCGCCGACACCGCTGATCAATGGTCCGTCGATCCCGACCGCCGCGTCGGCGACCAGGTCACCACCAGCCAGGGCCTGCACGCCCACGATACGCCACCGCTGTTGCATCGCCTTGCCCTCCGTCGCGAGGAGGTAGCGTTGGTTTATGACAAATCAGTGAAGGTGGCCATCGAAGGGTGTGGATCGACGGTCGTCAGCCCAAAATCGCGCGTCGGCGCTCGACGCTCGCCCGGGGCCACAAGGCCTCGGTGTCATAGTAGATCTCGAACGCCGGCGCACTTGATGGCAGCGTGATCCACGGCAGTTTGGACCGTGTGAAGATGTGGGCGTCAGGCTGCAGCGCTGCCGGGTTGTCGAGCGTGCCGACGCGCACGAAGCGCAGTGCCGGCCGACGGCCATAATCGCTCCACAGCGCCGTCTTGCAGATCGGGCAGCGGTGCACGTCGTGCGGACGCCCGCTCTCGGTGGGGACGGTGACGGGCTCCGGGCTGCCCGACAGCAGCATGATCCGGTCGGTCTCGATCAAGGCGTTGATCACGAAGGCGCTGCCGGTCTGCCGCTGGCAATCGCGGCAGTGGCAGCAGTTCACGAACATCGGCGCCGATGCGAGCCGGTAGCGCACGGCACCGCAGGCGCACCCGCCGTCCAGAGTGCTGGTCATGGCACACCTCCGACTGTCGCGTCCTTCCTCGCTCACGCCCGCAGGCATGCATGTGGCCACTGTGACAGGCCGGGCGCCGGGGTACCAGGGCATCGCAGCGCGCGCCTGGTGTCTGGTTTTGCCTCGACGTGACTGCTGGACCGTGGGATCGCCGGCCGCCCAGGGGGCTCCTGCGAGCGACGCATGATGCGCCGTTCGCGGGAGATCCCTCGCTGCGCTCGGGATGACAGGTGTGTTGGCGACCAGCGCTTCCGGGTACTAGCGGCCTGCCCGGCTAGGTCGATTGGCGCGTAGTCGGCAGCGTGCCCTGCATCAAGGGCAAGCCCAGGAACCCCAGGCTGTTGGGATTGAAGCTGTATTCCCAGCGCATCGCGCTGGCGTCCTTGGTGATCTTCTCGTGGACCTGGTCGACCGTCTCGGTCACCAGGACGACGCTGTCGGCATCTTCACCGGTCTCGGGGAAGACGATGCGGGTGAGACCGTTCTCCGTCGCCTCGATGGTGAAGGCGGCGCCGAGATTGACCATGACGGGGCGTCCCGGCGCCCGGTGCAACTTGACCCAGATCGGTGACATAGTCCGTCCTTGGTGAGCGATGCTGGTGGAAAACGGAGGGCAAGCGCGTGCGGAGCCCTGTGGCCTTTCTCTACAATGACTCTATGGCGCCATCGTTACGGCATGCGCTCGGCCGGCACTCTCCGAGATCCCGAGAAGGCATCGCTACTGCTTGAGAGGTGTGAAGAATTGCAGGTCGTGACCCGCAGTGTTTGTTCCGAATCGCAGCTCGAACATGCCGCACTTGGGGCAGCAGTATTTCCGGCGTCGAGGTCGACGCTATGGGGATCCTCCAGTGGGTTCATGGTCTGACGGAACCGGGGATCGGAACCGGAACCACGTTCTCTGACCAGCATGCACCGCAAAGCAGCGGCGGCTCGCTGTAGTTGGCACTGCTGACTTCACCGCCGGCCGCGTGCCGTGGCTCAACATCGGCAACGCATGACGCGCGCCTGCAGCAGGCGATATTCCCATTCGGGAACATCGACGCCCATGGTCTGGTCATAGCGCAAAGATGTAGTATTGACTTAATTAAGTGTTATCTACAATATAGGGCCATGAACAGCTTGGCCGCCCTGGCGGATCCCACGCGCCGCCGGATCGTTGAAGCCCTGGCGAAGGGACCATTGTCCTCCGGGGAAATCGCCGGGCGGTTCGACATCACGGCGCCGGCGATCTCGCAGCACCTGAAGACGCTGCGTGCAGCCAAGCTCGTGCGTGTTCGCGCGCAGGCGCAGCGGCGGATCTACGAGCTCGATAGGGAAGGCGTCGATGAGGTGGCGAACTGGGTCGACGAACTGAGGCGCTTCTGGAAGGGCAGGTTCGACGCTTTGGAAGCGTCGCTGCGCAAGTGACCAGGGTGCGCCTGCCGATGATCACGGAGCCGGAACATGGACGAGAAAGGTCAGATGGCCACTGTGCCGTGCGTGACGTTCAAACGGATCTTGCCGGGCCCCATCGAGAAGGTCTGGGCGCACCTGACCGATACGCAGCTGCTGCCGTCATGGTTCGGTGAGGACAGCAGCATCGAGCCGCGCCAGGGCGGTGCTGTGCGCCTGGTCGGCGGTCACGTCCGCGGCACCGTCACGCAATGGCAACCGCCGCGCAAGCTGATCTATACGTGGAACGTGTTCTCGCCCGGCGACGGTCCGGATGCGGTGTCGGCGTATCCCGAATCCTATCCAACCTTCGAGCTTGAGCCGCACGGGCAGGACGTGATGCTGACGTTCAAGCACTTCCCGATCCTTGACCGCTTCATCCCGCAGAACGCGATGGGATGGCATTCCATGCTCGACATCCTGGGCGCCACGCTGCGCGGCGAGGCGATCGAAGAGCGCTCCGTCTATTCACGGCGGAACGCCGCGCTGTACGGCGTCGATCTCAGCAACCTGGCGCGCTAGCGCCGTTGTCATCCTGAGCGAGCGCTGTCATCCCGAGCGCAGCGAGGGATCTCCCGCGAAATGGCGCACCATGCGTCGCTCGCAGGAGATCCCTCGCTGCGCTCGGGATGACAACCAGCGATTCCAGTATTAGCGCTGGTCGGGATCGCGGCCGAAATAGGTGCTCGGGGCCATGCCCAGCGTACGCCGGAACATGGCGCTGAAGGCACTGGGGCTTTCGTAGCCCAGCGACAGCGCCACATCGACAATGGGCGTGCCGGCGGCGAGCGCATCGAGGCTCTTCAGCAAGCGGGCGCGGCGCACCCATTGCGCGAAGCTCATGCCGGTCTCGCGCTGGAACAGGCGCGAAACGGTGCGGGGGCTGGTGTCGAGGTAGGCCGCGCCGCTGGCGAGCGACACCGGCGCTTCGGGCCGCTTGAGGATCTGCTGGCACAGCGCGGCGAGCGCGGGATCGGCCGGCAGCCGGATATCGAGCGACAGGATCGGCAGCGCACGCAGCTCATCGAGAATGAGCTCCATGATGCGCTCCTCGCGCCCGCCCAGCGGATAGTCCATCGGAAGGCGGGTTGCGGTGTCGAGCAACGCGCGCAGCAGTGGCGAGATGTCGACGACCACGCAATCGGCCCGCAGGTCCGGCCGTGCATCGGGTTCGATGAAGACGGTGCGCATCTGGACGGCGCCCGTGATGCGAACCTCATGCGTCATGCCGGCCGGCATCCACACGCCGCGGTGCGGCGGGACGACCCACGTGCCGGCCTGGGAGTTCACGGTCACCACGCCTGACAGCGAATGCAGCAGCTGCGCCCGTCGATGGTTGTGCCAGTCGATCACGTGGCCATGCGGATAGTCCTTGGCCAACGCCGCGACCGGTCGCGGGGTATGCTGAAAGGGCTCGGAGTCGGGATCGTGACGGGGCATGGCTCGTTCGCGACGATAGCTGTCTCACACGCTGGCGCAAGCCACTTGCGGTCTGTGTACCGGTCGACCTGTTCGCAACCGGATACACATCATGCCGAAATCGTTCCTGGTTCCTTTCGTCAATACAGCCCACGCCATCGATCACCTGGTGATGCTGATCTTCCCCACCGTCGTGATCGCGCTGTCGCAAGAGTTTGCGATGTCCTATGGCGATCTCCTCACGCTCTCGCTGGGCGGCTTCATCGCCTTCGGCGCCTGTTCGCTGCCGGCCGGCTGGCTGGGCGACCGCTGGAGCCGCCTCAAGATGATGACGGTGTTTTTCCTCGCCACCGGCGTCACCTGCATCCTGACCGGCCTGGTGGAAACGCCATCGCAGATGGCCATCATGCTGACGATGCTGGGTGTGTGCGCCGCGATCTACCACCCGATCGGCAACGCCATGCTGGCCGGTCTCGATCCGGCGAAGATCGGGCGCACCATGGGCATCAACGGCCTGTGGGGCAATCTGGGCGTCGCATTCGCCGCCCTGGTCGCCGGCGCCTTGACCGATTGGATCTCCTGGCGGGCCGCCTTCATCGTGCCGGGCGTGATCAGCGTCGTCGCCGGCGTGGCCTTTGCCGTCATGGTGAAGGATGAGAAGCCGGTGGCCGCGACGCGGGCCGCCGCATCGGGTCCGTCGTTCGACCGCGCCATGCTGGTGCGCCTGTTCGTCATCCTGATGGTGTCCACCGCGCTCAACGGCGTGATCTTCAGTGCCACGACCCTGGCGATGCCGAAGGTTTTCGCCGAACGCCTGTCGAGCCTGGTCTCGGGAACGTTCGGCGTCGGACTGCTGGTGTCCGCCGTCTATGCCTTCGCCGCCTTCGCCCAGCTGTGCATCGGGCCGGTGATGGACCGCTGGTCGACGCGGGCTGTCTTCGTGCCCATCGTCGCCCTGCAGGTACCGTTGCTGCTGCTGGCCGGCTATGCCGGCGGGTGGACGATCGTGCTGGTCGCGGTGCCGATGATGTTCTTCGTCTTCGGCCAGATCGTGGTCAACGAGGTGATGGTCGCCCGCTATTCCGCCGATGAGGTGCGTTCGCGTGTCTATGCGGTGCGCTACTGCGTGTCGTTTGGCGCCAGCGCCGTGGCGATCCCGCTGGTGGCCTTCCTGCACGGGTGGGGGCAGGGCTTCACGGCACTGTTCCTGGTGCTGGGGGTGAGCGCGTTGGGCCTTGTCGCTTCGGCCCTCTGGTTCCCCTCGAACCAGACGCTGGCGCGAGCGGTTCCGGCGCGATCACACGTCGGCTGAATGATGAAACGTGCGGCCAGGTCACTGGCCGCACGTTTCCCGCACCGCACTTTTCGCAGTCTTCGTCAGGGGCCGCCGTCGCGACCGTACCGGCGGAAGCCTGCACGCTCGCACAGTCGGTCGTAGTATCGATCGACATGAGCGAAGTGTGGTTTCAGCGCCGGTATCGACTGCCAGCGATGGATCGAGAGGCCTATGGGAATGTCGGCAAGGCAGAAGTGCGGCCCGCAGATGTAACCGCCGGCTTTTGCCAGCTGCGCATCGACGATGCCGACCATGCCGGTGAATGTCGCCAGCGACTGCTCGATCGCGCCGGCATCCTGATGATCGGGGTTCTGGCGCACTAGCCCCTGGAAGGCGACGCGCCAGCTGTTGTTGAAGTCGGACGCCTGCCAGTCCATCCACATTTCGATCTGGGCGCGGTGGACCAGGTCGTCGTCCGGCAACAGATCGCGGCGCCCGCGGCTTGCGGCCAGGTAGCGCACGATGGTGTTGGATTCCCAGATGATGGCGCCGCCATCATCGATGACGGGCACCATGCCAACCGGGTTGAGCGACCGGAACGCCGGCTCGGCCGTCGAGCGGAACGGGCCGGCCCAGTCCTCGCGTTCGAAATCCAGGTCGAGCTCGGCGCAGGTCCATAGGACCTTGCGCACGTTGATCGACTGGGCGTAGCCGTAGATGCGCAGCATCAGATCGTCGCGCGGCCTTCGAGATAGAAGATGCAGCGGCCCTCGAGCTCAACGCGGTCGTCGACCAGCCGGCAGACGATTTCGCCGCCGCGCCGCGACGCCTGGAAAGCACGAAACGCCGTCTTGTTCAGCCGCTGCGCCCAGTAGGGGACCAGCGAGCAGTGCGCCCCGCCGGTCACCGGGTCCTCCGGGATCCCCTTGGCCGGTGCGAAATAGCGGCTGACGAAATCGTAGCCGCCATCGCCCGGCGCCGTGACGATGACACCGGCGCAGTCGAGCCTGGTGATGGCCGCGTCATTGGGGGTCAGACGGCGGACGTCATCCGCGCTCTTCAGCAGTGCGAGGTAGTTGAACTGATCCCACGCCACGTCGAGCGGGCGCACGCCAAGCGCTTCGACAATCCCGAACGGCGCCGCCACCGATGTCGTCGGCCGGGCGGGGAAGTTCATGACGTAACCCGTCGCCGTGCGCTCGACCCGCAGCGGGCCGCTCGCCGAATGGAAAGTGACCTGCTCGCGCTTGGGTGAGAGGCGCTCCAGGACGACAGCGGCGCTGGCCAGCGTAGCGTGGCCGCACAGCGGCACCTCCACCGTCGGCGTGAACCAGCGGAGGCGGAAATCGTCGCCATCGGCCACCAGGAACGCGGTCTCGGCCAGATTGTTTTCGGCCGCGATGGCCTGCAGGGCGTCGTCGTCGGCAAAGCGGTCGAGAACCATGACCGCGGCCGGATTGCCGGTGAAAGGGCGGCTTGCGAAGGCGTCGACTTGATAGATCGGAACGTTCACGGCTTCACCTCGGTGATTGTGCCGGATGCAATATCATGATTGTCATGTGAAGCAATTTCTATATTGTACCTGGTACAATTGGAGATGGATCATGGCGACCTGGCGGCCGAAGCTTTCCACCGCGCAGTCGGTACCGCTCTATCGTCGACTGGTCACGGCGATGGCGGCCGATATCGAGTCCGGTAAACTGGCGCCGGGAGATCGGCTGCCGCCGCAGCGCGATCTCGCGTATGCGCTGTCGATCAGCGTCGGCGCCGTTACACGGGCCTATGACGATGCTGCCCAGCGCGGCCTTGTCGCCGCTCACGTCGGCCGCGGCACGTTCGTGGTCGACCGCGCGGGTCGCGACACCGTGCCGGAGGGAACGATCGATCTCAGCATCAACACCGCACCGATCGCGCCGATGGACGTGATGGTGGAGACGATCGCCACGCTGCGCCGGTCCGCCGCCTGGGCGGAACGTCTCGACTACCAGCCGCCGTGCGGTCTGGATGTCGATCGCCGCGCGGCGGCGGCGTGGCTCAGCCGAACGGCAGGCTTCGACAAGCTGGATTGGCGGTCGCTCATCTGCTGTTCAGGCTCGCAGAACGCGATGGCGATCGCATTGGCGGCATTGTGCAAATCCGGCGATACGATTCTGTGCGAGGCGGCGACCTTCTCGGGCGCCAAGGCGCTGGCCGCGCAGCAGGGATATCGGCTGCAAGGCGTCGAGATGGATGGGCAGGGCGTTCGGCCGCAGGCGCTGGATCGCGCCGCGGCGAGCAGTGGCGCGCGCGTCTTCTACACGCTGCCGACCTTGCAGAATCCTACCGCCCGCATGATGAGCCGCGAACGGCGGGCCGAAATCGTGCGGATCGCTCGCGCGCGCGATCTGTGGATCGTCGAGGACGATATCTACGCGCCTTACGCGCATCATCTCGGTCTGCCGCCGCTCGCCATGCTGGCGCCGGAGCGCACGTTCTATGTCAGCTCCTTGTCGAAGATCCTCTCGCCGGGGCTGCGCGTCGGTTTTCTCGTGGCGCCGCCGGGCGACGCTTATGACGGCTGTCTGCGTGCCTTGCGTGCGCTCATCCATTCACCGGCCGGCCTGGGTGCCGCCATCGCGACGGAATGGATCGAGAGTGGCCGCGCCGACGATCTGGCCCGCGACGTCCGTAGCGAAGCCGGCGCTCGCACTGCCATGGCGCTCGCTGCGCTCAAGGGCATGGCGGATGAACCGCTAACCGCGATGAGCCTGCATCTGTGGCTGCCGATGCGCGAGATCAAGGCCGAGCGCACGGTAGCGCGGGCCCTGACGGCCGGCTTGCGGCTGACGTCGCCGGCAGCTTTCTCTGTTGCCGACGGCAAGATGGCGAGCGGTGTGCGCCTGTGCATCGGCAGTGCGGCCAACCGGGCGACCCTCGAACGGGCGCTGTCGATCCTGAAGGGCGCGGTGAGGGGTGACGTCGACGATCGCCTCAGCGCGGCCCTGTAGAGGCCTGTTGTGCGTCGTCGATCGCGATCGGCTTCTCGCCCTGCACGGTGGTGCGCCGCAACTCGCGGCGGTGGCCGGCGTAGTCGTTGATGGCGAAGTGCTGCAGGCAGCGATTGTCCCACATCGCCAGCGCCCCGGGTGACCAGACGAATCGGCAGGTGAACTCAGGCCGCACGGCGTGGCTGTAGAGGAACTCCAGCAGCGGCAGGCTCTCGCGCTCGGTCATGCCCTCGAAGCGCACCGTATAGGCGCCGTTGACGTAGAGTGCGCGGCGTCCCGATTCGGCATGCACGCGCACGACGGGATGGACCATCTCGACCATGTCGGCCGCGTCGTGGCGCACCTTCATGCTGCGGGCGTTGCTGTTGTCGTGGAAGGCACCGCCCTTGGCATAGGCCTTCGCCCAGTACACGGCACGCAGCCCGTCGAGCATGCGGCGCATGCCATCCGACAGGGTCTCATAAGCGAGGTACTGGTTGGCAAACAGCGTGTCGCCGCCGTAGGGCGGCAGTTCGCGGGCGTGCAGCAGCGTGAATGCCGGCGGTGTCGCAAGGAAGCTCCAGTCGGAATGCCAGTTGCCGCCGAAAGTCGGCTTGGTGCCTTCGTCGGCCTCCTTGGCGACCTTGATGACGTTGGGATGCGTCTCCTCGCCCTCGACGAAGGGATCGCGGCCGAAGCTGCCGAAATACGATGCGAAGCGCACCTGGTCGGCGTCGCGCATGCCGGCTTGGCCGCGGAAGAACAGCACCAGGTTGTCGATGATGGCGTGGCGGATCTCGCCGATCTGCGCCTCGTTCAGTGGTTGCGTCAGATCCACGCCCGAGACCTCGGCGCCGCAGCCGCCGGCGATGCGGGCTACCGCGATGTGCCGATACGCCATGCGCTCCTCCACGTCTTACGGCTGGGCGTGTATCGCTAGGCGGCCGACGCCGCGCTCGATATCAGCGGTGCTGATGGCGGCGAACGGCAGGCGGATGAAGGTATCGCCGGGGTCATCGACGAAAAAGCCGCGACCGTCCTGGATGTCGATGCCCTCGGCCGCCAGCGCCTGCTGCAGGCGCGTCACATCGATACCGGGCCCGAGCCGCACGCCGACGAAGAAGCCGCCTTCGGGCGGCGTATAAGCGTCGCTGCTGAAGTGGCGGCGCAAGGCCTTGACCATGGCGTCGCGGCGGGGCCGGTAGAACTGGTTCAGGCGTGCGATCTGGGGCTCGAGCCTGCCGGCACTGAGCCACGCGCCGGCGATCGAGAGGGCGAGGTTCCCCGGTGTGACGTACGTCGACTCCGCCATTCGCTTGATAGCCGCGATCACGTCGGGCGGCGCCAGAGCGTAGGCCGCGCGCAGCCCGGGCGCGATGATCTTCGAGAACGACGTCAGGTGGATGGTGACGTCCGGGGCAAGCTCGAACAGGCTGGGAAGATCCTCGCCGTCGTAGCGCAAGCGCCGGTAGGGGCTGTCCTCGATGATCTTGAAGCCCAGGTCGCGCGCCGCCGTGATGAGGTCATGCCGCACGTCGAGCGGATATGTCGCGCCGCTGGGGTTCTGGAAGTCGGGCACGCCGTAGAAATAGCGGGCCTTCGTTTGTGTGGCGGCCTTGCGCAAGGCATCGATGTCCAACACACCGGAGCGGAGCGCGATCGGCTGCGGCTTGAGGCCGGACAGGCGCGCCAGCTCGATCACCCGGTCGTAGCAAGGCTCCTCGAGCATGATCGCATCACCGGGCGCCAGCGTGGCACGGCACAGCAGATCGAAGATGCCCATCGAGCCGTTGCCCAGAACGACGCGCTCGATATCCACGCCATGCGCTTGGGCAACCCAGTCGCGCATCGCGTGCGGCCCCGCGGCATCGCCGTAGCGCAGGCCGGGAGACTCGTTGTTCATCACGACGGCGCGTGCGCTGTCCAGGATCTCGGCGCGCGGGAAGACCTCGTCGGCCGGAACACCGCGGACAAAATTGATTCGCGACATAGGACGATCCTCTCGCGCGACGGCAGGATCGCGCGCGACCCGTATCAGCTGCCGCGGTAGGTGCTGTAGCCGCCGGGTGACAGCAGCAGCGGCACATGATGATGGCTGGTGACGTCGGTGACCTCGAAGCGGATCGGGATCGTGGTCCAGATGCTGGCCATTGGCCCACCGGTGGCACGGAAATAGTCGGCCGCGTCGAACTCCAGCTCGTAGAGGCCGGCGCGGAACGTATCGCCCGACAGCAGCGGCGCGTCGGTGCGGCCATCACCATTGGTGCGGCCCTGAACCAGCAGCGCGCGCCGGTCATCGACGATGCGATAGAGCCGAAAGACTACGCCGACACCCGGCCGTCCGCGCACGAGGTCGAGCACGTGCGTGGTGAGGCCGGGTGGCTTGTCGGCGGCCACGCCTCTTACTCGGCGGCCAGCGCCGGCGGTGCGGCGGGCTTGCGGAAGGCGGCCAGCAGGTTGGCCTCGCGCTCCTTGACCTTGGCCAGGTTCTTCTCCTTGACGTGGCCGAAGCCGCGGATCTGGTCGGGCAGGGCGGCGATCTGCACCGCCATGGCGTGGTTCTGCGGCGACAGCGAACCGATCACGTCGGTGATGGTGTCGATGTACTCGCCGATCAGGCGCCGCTCGGTCTTGCGCTCCTCGGTGTAGCCGAAGATGTCCAACCGCGTACCGCGCAGACCCTTGAGCTTGGCCAGCACCTTGAAGGCGGTGAATACCCAGGGGCCGTACTCGCCCTTCTTCAGGTGGCCTGTCGTGGGATCGCGATCGGCCAGCAGCGGCGGCGCCAGGTTGAACTTCAGCTTGAAGTCGCCTTCGAACTGCTGGTGCAGCTTCTGCAGGAAGGCGCCGTCGGTGTAGAGGCGCGCCACCTCGTACTCGTCCTTGTAGGCCATCAGCTTGTAGAGCGACTTCGCCACCGCCTCGGCGAGCCCGCTGCGGCCCTTGGTCTTCTCCTTCTCGGCGGCGGTCACCTTGGCGACCACGGCGGCGTAGCGCTCGGCATAGGCCGCGTTCTGGTACTGCGTCAGCAGCTCGACGCGGCGCTTCACCAGCTCATCGAGCGTCGGCTGCGGCAGCTTCTCCTCGCGCATCTGCGGGCGCGCCACGGCCTCGACGGCGGCCGGATCGTGCGCCGCCAGGCGGCCCCAGTTGAAGGTACGCAGGCTGGTGTCGACCGCCACGCCGTTGAGCTCGATGGCGCGCTGGATGGCGGCGAGGCTGAGCGGCAGCAGGCCCTTCTGCCAGGCATAGCCCAGCATGAAGAGGTTGGTGGCGATCGAGTCGCCCAAGATCGCGGTGGCAAGTCCGGTAGCGTCGACGAACTCGGTCGCCGGCGTGCCCGTCGCCTCGCGGATCGAGCGCATCATGACCTGCTGCTCGAAGTCGATGTCGTTGTTCAGCACGAACGAGGCGGTGGGTTGCACATAGGCGTTGATCACCGCCTTGGTGACGCCCTGCTCGATGCGCGACAGCGCGCCGGGCGAGGCCGCCACAACCATGTCGCAACCCAGCACTAGGTTGGCGCCGCCAGCCGCGATGCGCACGGCGTGCAGGTCGGCCGGCGTCGGCGCCAACCGCACGTGGCTCATCACGGCGCCGTTCTTTTGCGCGAGCCCCGTGAAGTCGAGCACGGTGCAGCCACGGCCTTCGAGATGCGCCGCCATGCCGATCAGCGCACCCACGGTGATGACACCGGTGCCGCCGATGCCGGTGATCAAGATGCCATAGGGCTCGCTGAGCGGCCGCAGCGTCGGCATCGGCAGATCGGCGAACGGATCGGCGGCGGTGTCACCAGCGGCCTTGCGGTTGCGCTTCAGCCGGCCGCCGTGAATGGTCACGAAGCTGGGGCAGAAGCCGTTCACGCAGGAAAAGTCCTTGTTGCAATTGGACTGGTCGATCTGGCGCTTGCGGCCCAGCTCGGTCTCCAGCGGCTTCACCGACACGCAGTTCGACTTCTCCGAGCAGTCGCCGCAGCCCTCGCACACGGCGTCGTTGATGAAGGCGCGCTTCTGCGG
>DATEIF010000612.1:0-3089 GCA_035279205.1 Vineibacter sp. | reverse complement strand
GGCGCCTGCGCTACCGATCTATTCGGAGTGCGTGCCGGCAAGCTGACCTGCCGGCCCATTCGTCGTCACCAGCAGCGGTCGCAGCCATCGCCGGACGGCGATGGGCGATAACGCCCCCAGCGCCAGCCAGTGTGCGCCGCTGGCAATGGCGGTGGCGATCGCGAAGCGCGCCTTCAGGGCCACCATCTGTGCCGCGGCGTCGGCATTGAAGGCGGCGAAGGGTGCGGTCGTTGCGTGCGGCGCGCCGACGATGAAGGGTACCGGCAGCAGCATCAGGCCCAGCCATCGCCACGGCGATCGGACCAGGCATGGCACCGCAACGCCAACGATGGCGCACGCCACGGCGAAGACCCACCAGACCTGGCGTGCGGCCAGCGGTGCGCCGGCTTCTCCCGGCAACTCTGGCGGTAATCCGAGCGCTGGCCATACGTGGACGCACATCCAACCCAGGGCGCCCCACACCAGCCCGGTGCGGATCGAGACGCCGGGTCCGCGCGGCTGCGTACTGTCCCACAGCGCCAGCGCCGGAAGCAGCACCAGCGCAAAGCCGGTGGACACCAGCAGGTTGGCGATCACTGTCCAGAAGATGCGCTCGAAGCCGGCCTGCGGCTCCCAGGCATCCTCGTCATGGGTGTGAGCGGGAGTGCCGGGTGCGTGGTCATGCGACGGCGGTGAGGCCTGCAGTGCAGCCTCGAACACCTCTGCCGCGGCGATGATGGGCACGACCTGCAGGCGCTGGATCACACTATGGAACAGGCCGGCACAGAGGCCGACCGCCAGCGCGCAGAAGAATACGCGTCTGAACAGCATGGCCACCCCGCGGCGATGCCGCCGAGCCTGGAATCAGTGGCACGGGAAGTTGTTGGCGTGTCTCACGTCGTGCGCCGCATTGTGCGCGGCGGAGAGAGTGCTGAAACCGACGCCGAAGACGATGACCGCGCCCAGCAGCATGGCCCCCACGAGGGGAGCCAGCCTCCCGATCGAGGATGTGCGGATCAGGTCCGATGACCGCGCGGATGGTGCGTTCATGATGGCTTCCTTTGCCCAATGCTATCGCCCGCCCCGGCGGACGGTCAAGCCGCGGGCTTGCGACCAGGGCGCCGCGTAGACATCTCTCAATGAGACTCTTCCATGTCCATGACAGGAGGCCGCCATGGTCCGTGTCGTCGGTATCGACCATCTGGTCGTCAGGGTCAGCAACTACGAGAAGTCGAAGGCCTTCTACGGCAAGCTGTTCGACTTCATGGGCTTCGAGATTTCGGACGAGTACGCCGAGGCCATCGGCTGGACCAACGGCAAGACGCGATTCTGGATCTATCCGGCCGATGCCGCCGGCAGGAAGCGCAAGTACCGCAATGGCGATATCGGCTTCCATCACTATGCCTTCCAGCTGCGCAGCCGCAAGGACGTCGACGCGCTGCAGGTGTTCCTCGAGACTGAGCTGAAGGCCACCATCGTCGATCGGGCCGCCGAGCACTACGACGACTATTACGCCGTGTTCTTCCTCGATCCCGACGGGCTCAAGCTGGAAGGCATGAAGTACGGCGAGCGTTTGGCGAAACGCAAGAAGTCGAAGTCTTAAATCCCTCTCCCGCAGGCGGGAGAGGGGGGGGCCCATGGTGCGCAGCACCATGGGAGGGTGAGGGATTACGAACGAGATGCCGCACATCTTGACCCGGAGCCTCTTCGGGATAGCCTGATCGCACGGTCGGCCACCAAGGAGATCAACTGTGTCAAATTCGTCGCCGCCTGATGGCGATCGCGTCGTCGCTGCCATCCCCAGTGGTCGCCGCGGCGAGGAGTTGCGCGTATCGTTGAATACCTTCAAGGGACGGCACTATTTTGCGATCCGCATCTGGTACACCGACGACTCCGGCGAGCTGAAACCCAGCGGCAAGGGTGCGAACGTCAAGATCGACCTGCTGCCCGACATCGCCGAAGCGGTGAACAAGGCATTGGCCGACGCCCGCGATCAAGGCCTGCTGAAATAAACCTCTCCCGCAAGCGGGAGAGGTGATGATGATCAATGCCCCGCCGCGATGGCGTCCGCGATCTTCTCCGCCGTCATCAGCGTCGGGAAGTTGGTGTTGGCGCACGGCACCACCGGGAACAGCGAGGCGTCGACCGCGCGCAGGCCCTGCACGCCGCGCACGCGGCCGGTGTTGTCCGTCACCGCCATCGGATCGTCGGCGCGACCCATGCGGCAAGAGCACGAGGCGTGCCAGACACCGATGGTGGCCTTGCGGATGAAGGCCTCCAGCGCCTCGTCGTCGGTCATGACCTGATCGAAGCGGAAGCCCTCGACGACGAAGCGATCGATCAGCATGCGGCGCAGCGGCGCCGGGCCGTCGAGGAACTTCGAGATCACCTGCGTGAGGAAGCGGTTCTTGGCGTTCACCACGCCGATCTTGCGCACGCGATCGCTGTAGCTGGCCGGAAACGGATCGCTGGAGACGGCGGCCAGCGGCGCGCTCATCTGCAGCGCCGCCATGCGGCGGAAGCCGCTCATCAGGCGATCGAGATCGCGCTTGTCCGACAGCAGGTTGAACTCGACGATTGGCTCGGCCCGCCAGTCGCGCGACGCCAGCTTCACCTGGCCGGTCTCCGAGTAGGTCTTGTTGATGAACACCAGCAGCGAGGCGATCTGCTCGCCCACGGCATGCCAGGCCGACTTGCCGACCACGGCCACGAACATGTCGCCCTTGGGCACGCCCTCCAGCCCCGACGAATAGCGCAAGCCGACCAGGATATGGCGGCGGGTGTGCTGGTTCACGCGCGCGGCGCGCTTGAGGAAGGCCGACAGCGCGATCGAGGGATGGTCCATCAGCCGCTGGCCGACGCCGGGCAGCGCCGACAGCACCGGAATGCCGAGGTCGTGCAGGTGCCCGACCGGCCCGATACCGGCGCGCAGCAGGTGGGCCGGCGAGTGGATGGCACCCGACGACAGGATCACCTCGCGGGCCCGGAATTCCTGCTCCTTGCCGTCGACGACGGCGTTGACCCCGACACAGCGCGTGCCATCGAACAGCAGCGACTTCACCTGCGTGCCGGTGGAGATCGTCAGGTTCTGGCGCTTGCGGGTCTCGGTG
>DATEIF010000611.1:0-5335 GCA_035279205.1 Vineibacter sp. | reverse complement strand
TGGCACCGTCCTCGACGACCATGGCATAGCGCTGCGAGCGCCGGCCCAGCCCGTTGCGCGTGGCATCGAGCACAAGCCCCATCGCCTCGGTGAATTCGGCGTTACCGTCACCGAGCATCATAATCTTGTCACCGGTACCCTGGTCCTTGGCCCAGGCGCCCATGACAAACGGATCATTTACGGAAATGCAGGCGATCGTATCGACGCCCTTGGCCTTGATCGCATCGTAATTGGCCAGAAAACCTGGCACATGCTTGGCGCTTCAAGTCGGCGTGAATGCCCCAGGCAGCGCGAATGCCACCACCTTCTTGCCCGGTGCGAACAGCTCCTCGGTGGAGACCGCCTTGGGGCCTTCCGCAGTCATGTAGCGCAGCGTCGCCGACGGTACCTTGTCCCCTACGTTCGCCATATCAACCTGTCCTTCCACAGTGCACGCACGGCCATCGGCGTGATGGCCGCACCCAACGTAGTGACGCCTCCGGCGGTTGTCCATGCCGGGCCAGGGTCGCGGCGGCCCGTATGGCGACGGTTCCGGTAGCAAGGGCATGTTGTGACACGGCAGGGCACCGGCCCGCATCGCCCTCCAGGCCGTTGATGCGTTTTGATATAAGAGGAGGTGCCGACCCATGGGAGGACGCATGGCGCGCTACGATGTGACCACGCAGACGGACGAATCCATGGAGGCCGGCCTTGCCCGCGCGACGTGCGCCGACGGCGTGGTGATCATCCTCGATGCCGAACACCACTCTTTCTGCATGCTGCGCTACGTCGATGAGGCACTCCACGGCTACGTGGATGTTTCCTATGAAGCCGACCAACCGCATGTCCAGATCACGAATTGCCGATTTTGGGATCCGCGCAACCATGAGGAGCTGGATTCCCTGCGGCTGGGTCAGCTACCGCTCGCCGTACGCCAACACGTGAAGACAAACATCGAAGAAGCGTTGCATCATTGGCCTGACCGGCCCTGGCACGGCCGTCGCGTGATGTTTCTCGATTAGACTGACAGGCATGGGCAACATCTACAGCATCCGGCGTGGCGAGGGCGGGCTCGACCTTGATCTCACCAACGGCGCAACGGATGTCTTCCTCGATGTCATGACACTGGCGAGCTGCCCGCTGGCGCACACGCCGTGGCAGCAGAACCTGGCCCTGCTGTTCGCCGACAGTCAGCGCTTCGACTACGGCTTCGCCGGCTTTGCGCTGGACGAGCTGCCATGGACGGACAACGCGACCCAGGAGCACCGGTTCCTGCTGGCGGTCATCGACAAGGCGCTGACCCGGCATGGATGGAACCTGCTGACCTACGATCCGCCCTATGCGCAAGGCTACCTGGAAACCTATCGCACCATGGTCCAGCGCTTTACGCCCGTGCCGACGATATCGGACCATTTCGGCGACTGGCGTACGGAACCCGACGCCGACCGCCTGCAGCGCTGCGCCAAGCACGACATCTTCCAGGGCTATGCCGGATGTCGCCTGTGTGATCCAAACCTGCAGCCCGTGCCGTGATCACTGCGGCTCGAGCCTGATCTCGTCGCGGATCACCCGCCGCCAGCGCGGCACCTCGCGCACGATGAGCGCGCGAAAGGCCTCCGGCGTGCCGGGCGACAGCTGCACGCCGAGATCGAGAAAGCGTGCCTTCAGGTCGGGCTTCTCAAGCACGGCCCCGATGGCCGCCGACAGCGCGTGGATCGCAGCGTCGGGCGCGCCGGCACGGGTGACGATGCCGAACCACAGTGTCAGATCGTAGCCCGGGAGGCCGCTTTCGGCGATCGTCGGTATCTCGGGCGTGCCGACGAAGCGCTCGGCGCTGGTCACCGCCAGCACGCGCAGGCGGCCGGCGCGGACCTGCGGCAGCGCCGAGGGGCCGGCATCGAAGATCACCTGCACGCGGCCGGCCATGACGTCGGTCAGCGCCGGCACGCTGCCCTTGTAGGGCACGTGCAGCATGTCGACGCCGGCCATGCGGTTGAAGATCTCGCCGGCCAGATGCAGCGACGAGCCCGGGCCGATCGAGGCGAAGGACAGCTTGCCGGGGTTGGCCTTGGCATGGGCGATGAGCTCGGGCACCGATCGCGCCGGAACGTCCGGGTGGACGACCAGGTACAGCGGCGACGTGAACGCCAGCGACACCGGCGCGAAGCTGGTCAGCGGATCGTAGGGCAGGCTCGCATGCTGGGCCGCGTTCAACGCCAGGCTGCTGACGCTGCCCAGGAACAGCGTATGGCCGTCGGCCACGGCCTCGGCGGCCGCCTGGGCGCCGATGATCTGGCTGCCGCCCGGCTTGTTGTCGACCACGACTGGCTGGCCGAGCCGGCTCGACAGTCCCTCGCTCAGGGCACGGGCGAAGGTGTCACCGACACCGCCCGGCGGATAAGGCACGATCAGGCGCAGCGGGTGCACCGGATACGCTTGCGCGCGCGCCGCACCGCCAAACCCCAACAGCATCATTCCGCTGGTACGCAACAGGTTTCGTCGTGTCGTCATTCTTGTTCGCTTTTGCCGGGAGCGCGCTACTCCAGTAGCGCACCGGCCCGAAGGGCCGGCTCAAGGTTGAAGTGCGAAGCTCGGAGAACCCGTTGCTGTGCTCGTCGCACTCATGATCCGGTCCTTCGGACCGGTGCGCCACCGGAGTGGCGCGCTCCCGGCACGGCAAGACCCAGCGGATGGCCGAAACGCTCGGTCATCACCTCGGCGAGCTTTCGGTCGCCCTGTGTGACCCAGCCGCCGGCGCGCACCGTGTAGGCCTCGGGATGCGCCGCCTCGGGCGGCTCGCGGCCGTCCTGCAGAGCCTTGGCACCCTCCAGCATCAGGCGGCGAAAGCGCATGATGGCGAGGTCGGTCGGTCCGAGGATTTCGCGCGTACGATCGTGGATGAAACCCTGGCTGTCCTGGATGCAGGCATCCTGCTCCGACACGCCCTGGATGCCGCTGTAGCTGCGATAGCGCTGCTCCTCGCGGTCGATCAGGTATTCGTTCGACCGGTTGCGCAGCGGCACATAGTTGGCGTCGACGGCCGAATGCACGCCGTGACCGGCGGCAAACTGCGCGCGTTCCTGATCGCTCAACGGCCGGTCGGGATTCCATGAATAGGTGTAGATCCAGCAGCTGGTGTCGGTGATCGGCACCCAGGTCTGGCCGTAATGCGTCTCGCCCGGAAAGGCCGCCGGCGCGAAGGAGTGGTTGGGCACCAGGAACTGGGTGATGCGCCAGTAGAGCCGGTCATTGTCGGCGGTGCGCGCGGCGCCAATCACCAGTCCGCCGGGATGCTGCGTCACCTCGAAGCGCGGCATCGGATCCTCGCGCACCCAGCGCACGCGATCGTCCTTCACCGCCTGGTCGCCCATGGCGGCGCCCTTCATGAACTTTTCGGCGTCGGCCGCCGCCTGCGGCACCACCATGTGCAGGAACGAGAAGTGCGCGGTATCGATGCCGCCTTCGACCGACTGCGCCCAGTTGCACTCCTGCAGCTTCTTGCTGACATAGCGGTGCGCGGCGGGCAGCAGCGCGAACTCCATGTCCGGCAGTTCCGGCATGTGTGCCGCCGGCCCCATATAGGCCCAGATCAGGTCGCCGAACTCGCGCGTCGGATAGGCCTTGATCGATACCTTGTCGCGGAAGTTGGAGGCCGGCGGCAGGGTCGGCGTCTCCAGGCACTTGCCGTCGACGTCGAATTTCCAGCCATGGAAGACGCAGCGCAGGCCACACTCGCCGTTGCGCCCGAAATAGAGGTCGGCGCCGCGATGCGGGCAGCGCGGCTCGACCAGCCCGACACGACCTTGGGTGTCGCGAAACGCCAGCAGGGTCTCGCCCATCACCTGCACCCGCCTGGGCGCACCGTCCGGCTCGGGCAGCTCGCGCGAGAGCAGCACGGGTTGCCAGAAGCGACGGAAATAGGTGCCCATCGCGGTGCCGGCGTCCGTGCGCGTGAGCAGCTCGTTGTCCTGTCGGCTCAGCATCGGCGCTTCCTCTGATTGCTTCTGGATCGTCCCACGCCGGCGTTTCAGTATGCCACCCATCGTTCGACTATGCGGAACGCACCATGGCCAGCCCCCGCACCGCCACCCGATCGCCGCGCCGCACCGTGCCGCGGCGCGCGCCGGCCGCTTTCGCCGAGCATGCCGGGGATCGCCAGTTCGCCACCACCCTGGCGCGCGGACTGGCGATCCTGCATTGCTTCACGCCGCAGCAGCCGGTGCTGGCCACGGCCGAACTGGCGCGCCGCACCGGCCTGCCCAAACCAACCATCTCGCGCTTCACCTACTCGCTGGCGGCGATGGGTTACCTGCGGCCTGACCAGGCGGCCGGCCACTACCGGCTGGGACCGGCGGTGCTGTCGCTGGGCTATCCGCTGATCGCCTCGTTCGCCTTCCGCCAGTTCGTGCGGCCAGCGATGGAGACGCTGGCGCGACAGGTCAACGGCTCGGTATCGCTGGGCCTGCGTGATCGCACCAACATGGTCTATGTCGAGACCTGCCGCAGCCGCGCGACGTCGTCGTTCCAGCTCTCCGATATCGGCATGACGCACCCTATGGCCTCGAGCGCGATCGGCCGCGCCTACATCGCCGGTTGCGCACCGCGCGAACGCACGGCGTTACTGAACGAACTGCGGATCAAGACTCCCGACCTGTGGCGGCAACACGGCGCGAAGATCACACAGACGCTCGTGGCGTTCCGTGACAAGGGCTATTGCGTCTCGTACGGCGATCAGCGCCCCGGCATCTTTGCGCTGGCAGTGCCGGTCGGTCGACTGGCGAACCGCGAGCTGCTGGTGCTCAACGCCGTCTCGCCATCATGGACGCGGCGTGTGGCGCAATTCGAGCCAACCTTGGCACCGGCACTGATGGCCTGCGCCCATGCGATCAGCAACCAGCTGACGGGCTGAGTGTCATGCCATCGCATGACGCAGTCGGTCACAGCCTGTAGGGAGTCCGGATTCCCGGATCACCCTCCGGAAAGTCTTTGACGTTGCGGGTAACGAGCAACATGGCATGGACCTGCGCGGTGGCCCAGATCACGGCATCAGGCAGCTTGATGCGATGGTTCCTGCGAAGGCTGACGGCTTGCTCCGCAATCCGCTCGCCGATGCCGACGATTTCGAAACCGGCCAGGAAATGACGCGTCGCAGCCTCGAGGTCGGGCTTGGCGCCGACCAGAACTTCCATCCACGTGATGACGCTGACGGCTTTCTCCGAGTACCGCTTGAGCTCGGTTCGTGCTTCAGGAACAGCATTGAGGTAGTCGATCAGGATGTTGGTGTCGAACAGCGCCTTCACCATTCCTTGCGCACCTTCTCCTGATAGACGAGACCGTCGATCTTACGTTTGCCCCA
>DATEIF010000610.1:0-3378 GCA_035279205.1 Vineibacter sp. | reverse complement strand
CTTCACGATGGGCGTCATCGCTTCGATCCGGCGCACGCCCTCGCGCATCAGGAATAGCTGGTTCAGCACGAAGAACGCCGGCTGCCCGGCGAGCGATGGTACATCCGGCAGCCGCGAATTGCCGTCCTCGCCGTGGCAGCTGCCACACTGCGTAATGCGCTCGTTGAGCGGCATGGGCTGGGCGTCCGCACTGCCGGCGCCCAGGACCATCGCGCTCATGCCGAGGACCAGCATGCGCTGGAGCGCGACCACCACCGTCATCCTGAGCGAAGCGAAGGATCTTGCGGTGCCGCCGTCAACACACCGCTGGCGCTGGTGATCATCAGTGCCGCCACTCTTTGAATACTGCACCACAAGGTCCTTCGCTCCGCTCAGGACGACGGAAGAAGCCGTCGATCGGGATATACTGCCGGCACTCAGTTCCGCTTGCCCGGCGGCGCGGCGTAGGTGATGCGGTAGATGGCGCCGTTCTGTTCGTCGGACACCAGCAGCGAGCCGTCCTTCAGCGGCAGGACGTAGGTGGGGCGGCCGGCGAACTCGTTCTTGGCGTCGTCGAGCAGCCCGGTCATGAACGGCTCGATCGTGGCCGTGCCGTTGGCCTGCGTACGCGCGACGATCACGTCGTAGCCGAACTTCTTTTCGCGGTTCCATGAGCCGCGCCGGGCGATGAAGGCGACGTTCTGGTAGGTCTTGGGAAACATCGCGCCAGTGTAGAACTTGATGCCCAGCCCGGCCGAATGCGGACCCGTCAGAACCGCCGGCATCACCACGCCGGCGCACGGGTTGGGCCGCTTGATGTCGGGATCGGCAATGCCGTTGGCATGGCAATAGGGGAAGCCGAAGTTGGCGCCTTCCATGCCCTTGGCGACGCGGTTGAGCTCGTCCTGCGGGCCCTCGTTGCCGGCCCAGTCACGGCCGTTGTCGGTGAACCACAACTCCTTGGTCAACGGATGCCAGTCGAAGCCCACCGTGTTGCGCACGCCGCGCGCCACGATCTCCATGCCCGAGCCGTCGGCGTTGTAGCGGCGGATCTGGCCATGGATGCCGGGATTGATCTCGCAGATGTTGCAGTTGGCACCGACCTGCACGTAGAGCTTTCCGTCCGGCCCGAAGTCGACGTACTTCCAATTGTGATGGATCGTGTCGGGCAGGTTGAACTTGTCCGTCAGCTCGACCGGGTCGCCGGGATTGTCGAGCTTGTCCTCGATGTTGTCGTAGCGCAGCACCTTGTTGATGGCGAACACGTAGAGCGATCCGTTGCGGAAGGCGAGCCCGTTGGGCTGGGTCAGGCCCTGCAGCAGCACCTTGGGCTCGCGCTTGCCGTCCTTGGTCGTGAGGGCATAGACGCGGCCGATCAGGCGCGTGCCCATGAACAGCGTGCCCTTGTCGCCCATCACCATGGTGCGCCCGCCGGGATGGCCGTGCGAGAACACCTCGGCCTTGAAGCCGGCCGGCAGCTTCAGCTTGCCCACCGGCAGCCGCTCCGGCGGCGTCACCGTGGGCGGCACGGGAAACGAGCGTAGGTTGGCGTCCTGCCGGCTGGCCTCGGGCTTGGACAGATCCAGCGGGCTCATGCCGGTCTGCTGGGCTGCGGCGGGCAGTGCGGCACCGGCCATGACGGCGGCAGCCACAACCCAACCGCGTCGCGCGATCGTGAAACGCATCCTTCCCCCCTTGTTCGGGCGGCTGTTGTTCCGCCGAGTGGCTGCAGTGTGGCGCATCGCCTTGCACGCGCGCAACGATCACATGGACGCCATGCAACCGTTTGCCTTTGCTCACAGAACTGCAGGCAACAGCAGCGCTCTCGCGCGCGACTGGATTGGCCACCTGTCAAGATTCGGGAACTCTACCGCGCGTCGCACGAAATACAGACGATACACGCGGCCGGTCGGGCGACATCGCCGCGATACGCGGCCTCGCTAGGGTGATGCCATTGCAGGAGGGCATGACGCCCTTCCGACTGGAGGCACACATGGCGCTCTCCGTAACAATTGATCCCAGCGACTCCGGCCGGCTCATTTTCAGCCAGCCCATCACGCCGCCACAGGCATCCGCCTTTCTGTGGACCAGGCCGCCGGCATCCCGGGACGCGCTGCGTCCCGACCCTGGCGAGCGGCCCATGGCCGGCGCCCAGCGACGCTTTCTCATCGACAAGAGCGATCTGGATCTCGTGTTCAGCCTGCAACACGGGCTGGCCAATCAGTACGTGCGCCGCATCCAACCGATCATGGCGAAGGCGCCGGCGACACTGCCCGCCTGGATGCCGGCACCTGTTCGCGAACAGGTTCTTGCCTTCAAGTTGCCGACCGGCGTGCATCGCTTCCCCGGCATCAAGCCGTGGGGCGATATCGTGATCTGGATCCGACAGGGCACCTACATGCAGGTCGAGGCATACCAGGAATATCCGGAGGCCCTCGACTTCTATACCGGCATGGCCGGTGGCAACGCGCGCGATGCCCGCCTGCTGCGCTGCGTCTACGCGCAATTCAATGCCGACATGCGGCTGCTGGTCGAGCAGCGGCGGATGTCGCCGTCGGACGCGCGTGACGAGCTGCGCCGCATCAACGACGAGGTTCTCAAACTCGTCGTCGAGGGCGCCGTGACGATGCTGAACGTGGGCGGCGGCGTGGCCGCGGTCAATGCGACCATGCGGTCGCTCTCGAACAACATCATCGTCACGGCGCGTCGCTCGCAGGCTGTGCGCATCAAGCCGATCAACGGCAAGCTCAACGTCGGCGGCGGCCACGAGACGCCGCACATGACCAACCTGAACCCGATCAAGGCCGGCTCCGGCGGCCCCAGCAGCGGTATCCCCAATCACGTCCGGGGTTACATGGAAGACATGGAGCACATCTTCGTGCCGCGCTCCGTCACCTTCATGATGTCCTCGCGCCTGCGCTTCGTTGACGTCGACTGGACGCAGGCGACCCTGGCGGCAGCCAAGGTCATGCAGGCCGGCGGCAAGGTCGAGATGAACATCTGGTGCCAGCCTCAGCAGGCGTTGATCGTGAAGAAGGCCTTCGAGCACGCCGGCTTCAGGAACGTGACGATCCGCGGCGAGGGCACGGGCACGATGTTCTTTGCGTTCAGGTGAGCGTCACAAGGCGGTAGGGGCGCGTCCACTGAATCGGGCTCGCCCTACCGGCGTTTCACCGAGACGCTCTGGTGCTCCATCCAGGTGCCGCCCTCGTCGCCGCGAACGCTGTAGCCCTCGATGCAGAGCGACGTCGCGCCGTCGAGAAAATGCGGATCATCGTGGTTCAGCCCCAGACGGACGCGTTGCGGTCCGGCCGGCGTTTCGCGCGCGTCCTCGCCGTAAAGGCCGAACGCGAGGTTGATGTTGCGTGCGGTGCCGGCATCGGCGCCGCTCACCGCCTC
>DATEIF010000609.1:0-2060 GCA_035279205.1 Vineibacter sp. | reverse complement strand
CGCGCCGCGGCGGCGCTCCACGCCGCCCCTGGTCGCGTCGGCCGACATGGGGGCCGGCACCGGCCGTGGCATGCAGGGATCGTCGTCGAAATATTCGGCCAGCCGCGGCGCCGAATAGGCGTCGAGCCGATCGAAGGTCTTCTTCTCGATCACCTTGACCTGGTCGCGTCGCAGCACCACGGGTACCGGCACCACCAGGGCGAAGTCGGTGAGCTCGCCCTTGTAGTCATTCATCATCGACAGCGTGGTGCGCCGGCCGTCGCGCGCCAGGATCACCTGGGATGCTTCGTTGAAGAGCGAGGTATCGGCTTTGCCGACATAGAAGCCGCAAAAGGCGGACGCGTTGGAGACAACACCCATCACCGGTGCCGCGGCGATCGCCGCGGCCACCATCGCGTGTCTGAGCACGATGAGCCTCCCTGAACCCTGCCGCTACTGTCGCTGCCGAAAATGGCGCCACTTGATCCGCATTGTGGCAGGCCCGGGGCAGCGGTCATCGTCCAGGCGTACGATAGCTTGCACGCGCCCGAACGTCGCCGCTAGGGTGCGGCGTCAACCCCTTCGGTCGGTTCGAGTTCATGCGCGCCCTGGTCTGCCACGAGTATGGTCCTGTCGAGTCCCTGAAAATCGAAGACGTGCCGCCGCCGGTCCTGAAGCCGGGGCATGTGCGCGTGGCGGTGCACGCTGGCGGCGTCAGTTTCGCCACCCTGCTGGGATTGCAGGGCAAGCACCAGAACAAGCCGGCGCTGCCCTACATCCCGGGCAACGAGATGGCGGGTGTGGTGCTGGAGGCGGCACCCGATGTCACGGGCTTTGCGCCCGGTGATCGAGTCACCGGTCCGGTGTCGAGCGGGGCCTTCGGTGCCGAGGTGATGAGTCCCGCCGCCAATCTGTACCGCATCCCCGATGCGCTTGGTTTTGCCGCCGCCACCAGCTTTCCCACGCTCTATCCCACTGCCTATGGCGCGCTGCGCTGGAAAGCCAAGATGGCGCCGGGCGAGACCCTGTTGGTGCATGGCGCCGGCGGCGGTTCGGGCCTGACGGCGGTCGAGATCGGCAAGGCCATGGGCGCGACGGTGATCGCGACGGCAGGCGGTGCCGACAAGCTCGCGGTGGCGCGCCAGCACGGCGCTGATCACGTCATCGACTCGCGCAGCGAGGACATCCGCGCCCGTGTGCTTGACATCACGTCGGGCCGTGGCGCCGACGTGATCTACGACCCGGTCGGCGGCGATATCTTCGACGTGTCGCTGCGCTGCGTGGCGGTCGAGGGCCGCATCATTCCGATGGGTTTCGCCAGCGGCAAGATCCCGCAGATTCCGGCCAACATCCTGCTGGTGAAGAACGTCACCGTGATCGGCTTCTACTACGGCTACTACAACGGCTGGGGGCGGCCGGGCGAGACGGTTGATCCCAGCGACGTCGCGCGACGGCGCAAGCTGGTACAGGATGCGTTGGCCGAGATGTTCGCCTGGTTCGAGCAGGGCAAGCTGACGCCGCGTGTTGCCGGCCACTTTCCGCTTGCAGACTGGGTGCAAGCCTTCCGGCTGATCGAGGACCGCAAGGTGGTCGGCAAGGCGGCGTTGGATCCGACGCGCTAAAACGGCATTTCACGCATCGATGATAGTCGGTACTAGAACCGTGTCCGTGGGCGTGCCCCGCGCCCGCGGAGTCCGAATCGATACGAAGGAGAAAGGCATGGCATCGTCCCGCAGCGTTCTTGGTCTGGCCGCCCTGGTTCTGGCGTTGGCCGCGTGCGCCACGGGCACGACGTCCTCGACGCCGGGGGCACCGACCGGCAGCTGGACCCAGACGGCGGACGGCCGCATCGCGGTGAGCGATCCCGGCGTGCTGGGCTATTCGGTGACGATTCCGGCGGGCTGGGGCTTGGCGACAGGCGCCTCGCCCAGCCAGGCTGCGGCGCAGATCGCACCGCGCGACGGCGGGTCGGTGGCCGAGATCGGCATCGCCCGTTTTGTCGCCGGCGAAACGCCGGAGCGGACTGTCCTGCGGCTGGCGCAGCGCGTTGCGCCGACCACCGACGCGGCGCAGTCGCCCTC
>DATEIF010000608.1:0-14366 GCA_035279205.1 Vineibacter sp. | reverse complement strand
AAGCGGGACCTGCCGACCGGCTGGGCCTCGCTGATGTCGACCGTGGCCCTGCTGGCCGGTGTGCAGTTGATGATCCTGGGCGTCATGGGTGAATATCTGGGCCGCATGTTCCTGACCGCCAATCGCAAGCCGCAATACATGGTGCGCCGGGTCTACCTTCGTGAGGAGGGGGCGCTGATGGCGCACGAACCGGCAGCGGGCAGCGCCGCGGCAGGGCGGCCCTATGCGACCGAAGACCGTCCGCATGTCTGGCCGATCCGCGCGGCCGGTGTCGCGCGGTCGACGGCTGCGGCGACGCCGCCGCGGCATGACGCGCCCGATCGGGCCGCCGAGTAGCCGCGCGTGTGGCTCTCTTACGCGGCGCTGGCCGTCGGCATCGTGACTGGCATCGGTGGCCAGATCCTGCTGAAGGCGGGAGCTGACAGCGACACGATCCTGCAGCAACTGCTGCGGCCGCAGACGATCGTCGGTCTGATGCTCTACGGCATAGCCGCCTTCCTCTACATCGTGGCATTGCGCAAGATCCCGCTGTCGGTCGCCTTCCCCAGCGTATCGCTGAGCTACGCCATCGTTGCCGTGCTCGGCTACCTGCTGTTCAACGAGCCGTTCGGCCTGCTCAAGATCGCCGGCCTGGTGCTGATCGTCTCCGGCGTGTGGCTGGTCAACCAGGGATAAGTCGGGCAGTAAACACGCGGGCCACTAGGGATGACGGACGTACCGCAATCGTACTGGCAGGTTCTGCGGTTGCCCGACGTGCCCAATCTGCTGCTGTCGGCGGCCCTGTCTCGGTTGGCCGGCCGCATGTTCTCGCTGGCCATCGTGCTCTATACGCTGAATGCCTTCCAGTCGCCGGTGCTGGCGGGCTGGGTGTCGTTTGCGTCGATGGCACCGGGCATGCTGGTCAGCCCCCTGGCCGGCGCACTGCTGGATCGCATGGGGATCGCCAAGGCGATCGTCATCGACATGGTCACGGGCGCGCTGCTGCTGACCGGCGTTGTGGTGCTTCACGTCGCGGATGCGATGAGCCCGCCGGCGCTCCTGCTCCTGGTGGCGTTCTATTCACTCACCAGCCCGCTGAGCTTCGCCGGTATCCGGACCCTGATTCCACGCCTGGTGCCGGCGCCGGCACGGGATCGCGCCAATGCGCTCGATACCAGCAGCTACGCGCTGGTCGATGTGCTGGGGCCGGTGCTGGCGGGTCTTCTGTTCGGTGTTGCGGGTGCCGGCATCACCCTGACCGTCATCGCGGCATCATACCTGGCGGCGGCGCTGAGCCTGTTGCCGCTTATGCGCCGCGAGGCGGGGCGCCCCGCCGGCCGCGCCGCCAGCCTGGTGGGTGAGGCCATGGCCGGGCTGGCATACGTGGTGCGCCACCGGGTGCTGCGCGGGCTTGCGGTCTCGTACGCCCTCTTCATGGCGAGCTTCGGCATCCTGCTGATCGCCGTGCCGGTCTTTGTCTTGCGCGAGATGGGTGATCACGGCGCCGCGGACAGTATGGTGGGCGCACTATGGGCGCTCTCGGGCCTCGCCGGCAGTGTCGGTGCATTGTGCATCGGTGCCGCGCGCGTGGCGGGCAGAGAGCGGTTGCTGATGACAGCAGGCATCCTGGCGTCCGCCGTCGCGATCTACCCGTTGAGTGCGCATTTCGGCCTGTGGGGATTGGCCGCCGGGATGATCATTGTCGGCGCGCTGACCGGTCCTGTGGACGTGGGTTTGCTGACTCTACGGCAACGTCGCACGGACCCCGCCTGGTTGGGCCGGGCGCTGGCGGTGTCCATGAGCCTGAACATGGGCGGCCTGCCGCTGGGCGCGGCGTTGGGAGGCCTGCTGGTGAGCCACTCGCTGGTGCTGGCTTTTGCCACGGCGGGCGCGACGGCGATCATCGCCGCCGTCGCAACGTACCGCCTGATCCCGAGGGATGACGGAACCCCGTGATAACGAAAAACGGCACCGTCCCTGAGGACGATGCCGTTGACGTCGATGCGGGTCGCGCAGTGCGCGACCGCCGATCGTGGCCGATCAGAGGCCGCCGTTCACCACCAGGCACTGGCCGCTGACATAGTCGCTGTCGGGGCTGCAGAAGAGATAGACCGAGCCGGCCGCTTCTTCCGGCAGGCCGCCGCGGCCCAGCGGGATCATCTGGTTCATGGCGGCGATGCGGCCACCCTGGACGCCGATCTTGACCTTGCGGCCCTGCACCTCGATCTCGCCGGCCTCGCCTTCGGAGAGCGGCTTGGTGAGGCGGGTCTGGATGTAGCCGAAGGCGACGGCGTTGACGGTCGCGTCATAGCGGCCGAACTCCTTGGCCAGGGTCTTGGTCAGGCCGACGATGCCCGCCTTGCCGGCCGAGTAGTTCGACTGGCCGGCGTTGCCGTTGACGCCCGAGGTCGAGGAGATGTTGACCACCTTGCGCACGATGCGCTTGCCCGCCGAACGCTCCTTCTCAACGGCGCCGCGCAGATGCTGCTGGAAGGCGCGCAGGACGCGGAACGGCGCCGTCAGGTGCACGTCGATGATGGCGTACCACTGCTCGTCGGTCATCTTCTGGATGACGCTGTCCCAGGTGTAGCCGGCGTTGTTCACCACGATGTGGCAGTCGCCGAAGGCATCGACGGCCGTCTTCACGATGCGGTCGCCGAAATCGGCCGCCGCGACGTCGCCGACACAAGCCACCGCCTTGCCGCCCATCTTCTCGATGGCGGCGATGGTCTCCTTGGCCGGCGCCTCGTCGATGTCGTTGACGACCACCTTGGCGCCGTCACGCACCAGCCGGAAGGCGATTTCCTGGCCGATGCCGCGGCCCGAGCCGGTGACGATGGCGACCCGCCCGTCGAGTTGACCCATGATTTTTCTCCTTTCTGAAGTCTGTCATTCCGAGCGCAGCGAGGACTCTCGTCGCCGCGTGTTTTTCGAACGACCGCCCTGGATCCCTCGCTTTGCTCGGGATGACAGGCAGCTGCCCTACGCCAATGCCACGGTAGCGGTGCCCTCAAGCGTGTTCTGGCCGTTCTGGTTGGTGCACTTCACCTCGAGGTCGACCAGCTTCTCGCCGTTCTCCTCGCGCTTGCCCGTCACCTTGCCCGAGACGGTGATCACGTCACCGACCCAGGTGATGGAGGTGAAACGCGTGCCCAGCTTGCGGACCTGCTTCTGCGGCACCCACGAGGTGGTGAGCCGGCCCAGGAAGGCCATCGACAGCATGCCGTGCGCGAAGACGTCCTTGAAGCCGAACTTCTTGGCGAAGTCGATGTCGACGTGGATCGGGTTGTGGTCGCCCGAGCCGCCGCAATAGAGCGCCAGCTGGTGCCGGCTGATCGGCGGCAGCTTGATCGCCGGCAGATCGTCGCCGACCTTCACATCGGTAAATTTCGGTGCGTTTGCCATGTCCGTCTCCTAGGCCTTCTTTGCCGCATCGGGATTGCGCACGACCGTGACGCTGCGCGCCTTGGCCACCGGCTTGCCGGACCCGGCGTCCTTCATCTCGGTTTCCGACACCACGAACCACAGGGCGCCGCCCTTCTTGTCGTAGATGTCGAGCACCTTGGATTGACAGGTGATGCGGTCGCCGACATGGACCGGCGCCAGATACTCGTAGTGCTGCTCGCCGTGCAGGATCAGGCCGATATCGACGTTCAGCAGGCGCAGCAGGCCGCCCTTGTCGGGATCGTCGTTGGTGACGGCGGTCAGGAACGTGGCGGGCGCCGGAATGGCGCGGTAACCGGCGGCCTTGGCCGCCGCCTCGTCCTGATAGATCGGGTCTTCTTCGCCGATCGCCTTGCAGAACAGGCGGATCTTGCCGGCCTCGACCGTCGTGGTGAACGGCTTGAAGGTGTGGCCGATGTGTTTCTTGTCGAGCATGGTCTGGGCTTTCCCTCCGCGTGGTTGCTGTACTGAAGAGACAAAAAACCGCCCGGCTCCGTGTGGAACCGGGCGGTTCGTTGGGGTCGTTAAGCGTCGAGGCGACCGATGATCGAGACCGACGACACATTCTCACGCGGCAAGCCGCCGAGATTGTGGGTCATGCCGATCCGCGGATCCTTGAGCTGGCGGGGGCCCGCCTTGCCCTGCAGCTGCAGGTACATCTCGTAGAGCATGCGCAGGCCCGAGGCGCCGATCGGATGGCCGAAGCACTTCAGGCCGCCGTCGATCTGGCACGGGATCTTGCCGTCGGCGTCGTAGAAGCCGTCGAGCACGTCCTTCCAGCCCTTGCCGGTCTCGGAGATGTGCAGGTCTTCCATGGTCACCAGCTCGGTGACCGAGAAGCAGTCGTGCACCTCGAACATCGAGACTTCGTCGCGCGGGTTCTTGATGCCCGCCTCTTCATAGGCGCGCTTCGAGGCGATCCGCGTGGTGTGCAGGTAGCTGCCGTCCCACGAGTTGTGGCCCGACTCCGAGCCGTTGGAGACGGCGAGCTGCAGCGCCTTGACGCTGATCACGTCGTGCTTGCCCAGCGACTTGGCGATCTCCGGCGTGGTGACGATCGCCGCCGCCGCGCCGTCGCTGACGCCGCAGCAGTCGAACAGGCCGAGCGGCGCTGCGATCATCGGCGCGTTGAGGATGGTGTCCATGTCCACCGCCTTCTGGAGGTGGGCCTTGGTGTTCTTGGCGCCGTTCTGGTGGCTCTTCCACGACACGTGGCCGATGGCGCGCTTGAGGTCGTCGTACTGGACGTTGTGCGCCGCCATGTAGGCCGAGGCGAGCTGGGCGAAGTTGCCCGGCGCCGTGCCGTTGGCATTCCACAGCGCCTGCAGCGGGCCGCCGCGGCCGCCCGGCAGGCCACCGTAGCCGGTGTCCTTCAGCTTCTCGACACCCAGCGCCAGCGCGAAGTCGGCGGCACCCGAGGCCACCGCGTAGCAGGCGCCGCGGAAGGCTTCGGTGCCGGAGGCGCAGAAGTTCTCGACATGCGTCACCGGGATGTTCGGCAGGCGCAGCGTGACCGACAGCGGCACGCCCGATTTGCCGACATGCACCTCGTCGATCGCGGTCGAGAACCAGGCGGCCTGGAGCTGCTTCATGTCGATGCCGGCATCCGCCACGCATTCCTTGAAGGCTTCGACCATCAGCTCTTCGGCGCCGGCGTCCCAACGTTCGCCGAACTTCGAGCAGCCCATGCCGAGGATCGCGACCTTGTCCTTGATGCCCTTGGCCATCGCACGGTCTCCTTTCGTGCCCTGTACTCTCTGGAACTCTGGTGAATTACGCTCGAAAGAGGGCGCCGGTCAGACCGGCGCCGCCTTCCAGAAGTAGCGCTTGAACCCGCCACGCATCGTGTCGTTGTCACGAATGCGGAACGTCATGCGCATCTTGGTGCCGACCTTGACCTGTTCCTTGTCGCAGTCGGTGAAGTCGGCCGTGAATCGCCCGCCCTCGGGGAAGGTGACCATGCCGTAATACGCCGGCGGGTCCGGCGAATAGGTGAGCGCGTCGGCCGTGAACGACATGATGGAGGCTTCGAGGCCGGCCATCGGGTAGTCGTCCTGGCTGTCCATCGCGTGGCAGTTCGGGTTGACGCAGATCTGCGCGCGCGGGAACTGGATGGTGCCGCAGACGCGGCACTTGCCGCCGACCAGGCCGTAGATCATGTCGCGCTTGCGCCACAGGACCGACAGCGCCGTCTTCTTGTCGAACTCGGCGCGCATGCCCTTCTCGAGCGGCAGCATCTCGTTGAAGGCGAGGAACTTCATGTAGTTCTTCTCTTCCTTCCGGCGCGCCAGCCAGCCCGACAGGCCCAGGCGCTTGCCGAGCTTGCCGATCTCTGCCGTGACCTCGAGCGCGATGATGTCGACGCCCTGGCCGAAGCCGACGACCAGGATCTTGTCGCCCGGCTTGGCGTTCTCCAGCGCATCGACCAGCATGACCAGCGCATGCGCCGAGCCGGTGTCGCCGAGCTGGGCGCTCAGCAGGTCACGCACCGCCGTCTCGGCGATGCCGGCCATCTTGGCCATCTGCTTGGGCACGGCGCCCATCAGGCTCGGCATGACGAAGTGGGTGATGTCGGCGCCCTTGAGGCCGAACGCCTGCAGCGCTTCCTTGATCGCCGGGGGCACGATCTTCACGTAGCCCTCGTCGCGGATCCAGCGCTCTTCCCAGCCGTAGTCGAAGTCCGATTCATCGCCGCGGAAATGATCGACGAAATCCATCGACACCGAGCGCGTGCCCAACAGCTTGGCGATCACCTTGTCGGTGCCCAGCATCAGCGCCGCCGCGCCATCGCCGTACTGCAACTCGCCGGCCGAGGCCACGCGGGCGAGCCGCTTGTCGGCCGCGGTGATCAGGGTCGGCGCGCCCGAGCCGGCCGCGTTCAGGCCGGCGATCAGGGCCGAGGTGCCGGCCTTCTGCGAGCCGCCGATGTCGGCCGCCATCAGGCCCTGCTCGACGGTGAGCGCCGTGCCGATGACGCCGGCGTTCTGGCGGTCCTTGAACGGATGCGTGGTCGAGGCGAAGTAGAGGTTCTTCAGGGTCTTCGGATCGGTGCCGTTGAGGCAGTCGCGCGCCGCCTCGACCGCCATGGTGATCGAATCCTCGTCCCAGTTGGCCATCGAGCGCTCGCCCTTGGACTGGCCGCGCAGGCCAGGTGCGAACCACTTGTTTGCCTCGTAGACCGCCTGCCGGTTGAGCCGCAGCCGCGGAACGTAGGCGCCAAAAGCCGTGATGCCGACCATTCGCCAAATCCCTCCGATAAAACGCTTGGTTCTGCTTACGTGAGCCGCGGTGCCCCGGCGGAGGCGCGGTCGGCTCGTGAATGCTGATTTACCTTAGCCCCAGCGCCTGGGGCGCGCGACACCGATTTTGCTCATCCGCCCCGCTTTGCGGTCATGGGTTTCGGATTGTGGAACATTGTGCCGCTGCGGTCCGCGCTACCCACAAGCAAGAAGCCCGGCACTGAGGCCGGGCTTCTTTCGCTTCATGCCGCCATCGACAAGTTGCCGTAGCGCGTCAGGTGATGCTGTGGACTGCCGAACAAGGTGTCGATCATCGTCAGCCGCTTGAAGTAGTGGCTGACCGCGAGCTCGTCGGTGACGCCCATGCCGCCGTGCATCTGCACGGCGCTCTGGCCCACGAACTTGCCCGACTTGCCGATCTGCACCTTGGCGCCCGACGCCGCCTTCTTGCGCGTCGTGGCATCGGCATCGTCGATCTTGAGCGTCGCCATCAGGGTCATCGAGCGCGCTTCCTGGGCGTTGGTGAAGCAGTCGACCATGCGATGCTGCAGCACCTGGAACTTGCCGATCGGCACGCCGAACTGCTTGCGCGTCTTGATGTACTCCAGCGTCTGCTTGTTGAGCGCGTCCATGCAGCCGACGGCTTCGGCGCACAGCGCCACGATGGCGCGATCGATCACGCCCTCGAACAGCGCAAGCCCGTTGTCGACCTGGCCGACGACTGCGTCGGCGCCGGCGCTGACGTTGTCAAACGTCACCTCCGAGGCGCGCAGCGCGTCCTGGGTGGGGTAGTCGCGCCGCGTGATGCCCTTGGCCTTGGCGTCGACGGCGAAGACCGTGATGCCCTTCTCGTCGCGCTGGCCGCCGGCGGTGCGGGCCGTCACGAAGATCGTATCGGCCGATGCCGCGTTGTAGACCACGCCCTTGTGGCCCGACAGCGCATAGCCGCCGCCGTTCTTCTTGGCGGTGACGGCGACGTCGGCGAGGTTGTAGCGCGACTGCTTTTCGACATAGGCGACGGCGAACTGCTTCTCGCCGCCGATCATCGGCGCCAGCAGCGCTTCCTTCTGCGCCGCGCTGCCGCCTGATGCCAGCAGGCCGCCGCCCAGGATCACCGTCGGCAGGTAGGGCTCGAGCACCAGGCCGGAGCCGAAGGCCTCCATCAGGATCGCCGTCTCGACCATGCCGCCGCCGAAGCCGCCGTCGTCCTCGCTGAACGACATGCCGAGCCATCCCAGCTCGGCGAACTTGGCCCAGTTCTCCGGCAGCCAGCCGCGATCGGTGGCGGCGATCTTGCGCCGCGTCTCGAACGCGTACTGCTCGCGCACGAAGCGCTCGACACCTTCCTTGATCTGCTTCTGTTCGTCCGAATACGACAGATCCATCCGACTTACTCCCTCCGCGTTCCTGTACCGTTATGCCCTGTTCCTACAGGCCAAGCACCATTTTCGAAATCACATTGCGCTGGATCTCGTTGGAGCCGCCATAGATCGTGGTCTTTCGCGCATTGAAATAGCGCGGCGCCGCGACGTGGGCATAGGCCGGCCCGATCGGCTCTTCGTTGGCGCCGTGCCACAGGAGCGCCGGATGATAGGGCATGGCGTAGTAGCCCACCGCCTCGACCGCCAGCTCGCTGATGCGCTGCTGGATTTCCGAGCCGCGGATCTTGAGGAACGAGACCTCCGGTCCCGGCGCGCCGCCGGCCGCCATCGCCGACAGCGCCCGCAGCTCGGTGTATTCCAGCGCCGTCACCTGGATCTCGAGGTCGGCGAGCTTGTTGCGGAAGTCCTGGTCCTCGATCAGCGGCTTGCCGTCCGCCGTCTCGTTGCGCGCGATCTGCTTCAGCGTATCGACGCCGCGCTTGGATTGCGGCACCGCGGCGATGCCCAGGCGTTCGTTGGCGAGCAGGAACTTGGCGTAGGTCCAGCCTTCGCCTTCCTTGCCCACCAGGTTCTCGACCGGCACCTTGACGTTGTCGAAGAACACCTCATTCACCTCATGGCCGCCATCGGCCATGATGATCGGCTTCACCGTGATGCCCGGCGTCTTCATGTCGATCAGCAGGAACGAAATGCCTTCCTGCGGCTTGGCGCTGGCATCGGTGCGCACCAGGCAGAAGATCCAGTCGGCCCAGTGCCCCATCGTGTTCCAGGTCTTGGACCCGTTCACCACGTAGTGGTCGCCCTCGCGCACGGCGCGGGTGCGCAGGGAGGCAAGGTCGGAGCCCGAGCCCGGCTCGGAGTAGCCCTGGCACCACCACACCGAGGATTCGCGGATGCCCGGCAGGAAACGCGCTTTCTGCTCGTCGTTGCCGAACGTGTAGATCACCGGCCCGACCATCTTGCTGCCGAACGGGATGATGCCCGGTGCGTTCATGTCGGCGCAGACATTCTCGAAGATGTAGCGCTGCGTGACCGTCCAGCCCGGGCCGCCGTGCTTCTTGGGCCACGTATAGACCAGCCAGCCCTGGCGCCCGAGCGCCTGCTGCCAGCGCATGTGGTCGTCGCGCACCAGGTGCTTGCCGTGGGCAACCTTGTCGGCGATGTCCTGCGGCAGGTTGGCTTTGACGAAGGCTTTGACTTCATCGCGAAACGCGATGTCTTGCGGCGTAAAGGCGAGGTCCATGGATCTCCTCCGCGGCCGCCCCGCGCCAGCGCGCGTGACGCCCGGTTCAACTTTGGCCGGATACTAGCAGCCGCACCCTGCCGGGCAAGGCCGGCCGGTGGTGACGTTCGCGGCGCGGAACCCACCGGATGCTTGTCCGGCAGTCCAATCAGGCTCATTGTACACAGATAACCATGATTGGAATTCATGGATGAACACATTTGCGTCGACGACGCCGGTAGAGCCGGGGATCGCACCGCGTCTGGTGGTGGAGATACGCCATCTCCGGCTGGTGCAGGCGATCGCGCGCGAGCAGGGGGTCACGCGGGCGGCGGCCTGGCTCAACCTGACCCAGTCGGCGCTCAGCCACCAGCTGCTGAACCTCGAGCGCGATCTGGATGTGAAGCTCTTCGATCGCATCGGCAAGCGGATGGTGCCGTCCGCGGCGGGGCATCGATTGCTGACCGCCGCCAACCGTGTGCTGGGGGAGCTCGCCGAGACCGAGCTGGGGCTGCGCGGCGCGCAGGCCGAGCGGATGCCGCTGCGGGTAGCAGCCGGCTGCCCGACATCCTACGGTTGGCTCGCCGGCGTGCTCGCCCGCTTCGGGGCCGAGCATCCGGCCCTGGACGTGCAGGTCGGTTTCCAGGCGACGCGGCGGGAGCTCGAAGCGCTGGCGGCCGACGAGATCGACGTTGCCGTGACGTCGCGCCCCGGCCGCGACGAGCGCTTCGACCGACGTCGCCTGTTTTCGCTCGACATCGTGGCGGTGCTCGCGGCCGGCCATCCCCTGGCGGCGCAACGCGGCGCACGGCAGGTCGGCGTGCGCTGGCAGGGCCTCGCCGGCCAGACCCTTCTCATCCATGACCTGCCCGATGACGATGTCGAACGCTTGCGCGCCGTGGTGCGCGGCGTCGGCAATCGCCACGCCGGCTCGGGTCAGATCTGGCGCGTGCAGCTCACCGAGGCCATCGCCGAGCTCGCCCGGGCCGGCCACGGCATCGGTGTGATCACGCGCTGGTCCGCCGAGCCGTTCAAGGGCGACCGCGGGCTTGCCACGGTGCCGCTGTTGCCGCTGAAGCGGCGCGATTTCTGGGCAGTCTGGCGACGCGCCAACCCGCGCAGCCTGCCGATGCGCGAACTCACCGAGCATCTCGCCCGCTCGATGCGGGGCCACGCGTCGGGCTAGACGAGGTTTGCGGCGCGCTCGTTGTCGTCCTGAGCGCAGCGAAGGACCTTGCGGTGTTTGCATCAAACACGGACGGCAATGGTGATCACCAGCGCCACTACTCTTTGAGCGGCCCACCGCAAGGTCCTTCGCTACGCTCAGGACGACAATGATCGATTTTGTTCATCGTTTTGATGACAACAATGAGCTGTCTGCATAGAGAGCCGGCGCCTAACTTGGCCGCATGAGCCTGCCGTGTCGGTCGGGTGGAACGAACGGTCACAGCCGATGAAAGTCTATGCCTACGCCGAGCGGATTGCGCTCGCTGATCTGCGCGTCCTGGAACGACCCGATCCGCTGCCGGGGGCGCATGACGTGGTGCTGCGCATGCGTGCCGCTGCCCTGAACTATCGCGATCTCGCCATTGCCCGCGGCAACTACCATGTCGGCGTCGCGCCGCCGCTGGTGCCGGTCTCGGATGGTGCCGGTGAGGTGATCGCCGTCGGCGCACAGGTCACGCGCTTTCGGCCCGGCGACCTCGCCTGCCCGGTCTACCTGCCGGATTGGATCGACGGTCCCGTCAGCCCGCGCGTGGCGCGGCGCCGGCTGGGCGGTCCCAGCGATGGCGTGCTGGCCGAGTTCATGTGCGTGAACGAGGAGGCAGCGGTGCGCGCGCCGTCGCATCTGGCACCCGAGGAGGCCGCGACCTTGCCGGTAACGGCCGTGACGGCATGGCATGCGCTCTACCAGAACGCCTGTGTGCGTCCGGGTGAGACCGTGTTGGTCCAGGGTGCTGGCGGCGTCTCCACGGCGGCCATGCAGCTTGCCCGTGCCGGTGGTGCCCGCGTGATTGCGCTCACGCGCGGCACGCGGCATGTCGAGCGGCTGCGTGCCCTGGGTATCGATGACGTCGTGACCACCGGCGATACGGCCGACTGGCCGGCGCAGGTCGTGTCCCTGACCGGCGGCGGTGTCGATGTGGCCGTCGACGTCGCGGGCGGGCCGTCGCTGGCCCGGTCGATCGCGGCCACGCGCACCGGCGGGCGCGTTCACCTCGTGGGCTACGCGGCCGACACGACGGCCACCATCGACATATTCGACGCCATCCGCCACGCGACGACCATTCATGTCGCCACGGCCGGCAGTCGGCAGAGCTTCGAGGCGCTGGTGCGCGTCCTGCAGATGCAGGCCATTCGTCCGGTCGTCGGCAAGGTGTTTCCGGTCGCCGACGTCAGGGTGGCGCTGCAGCATCTGTCGGACGGCGGGCACACCGGAAAGGTCGTGTTGACCTTTTAGTTGCGATCAATTATCATTTGCATCTGATTGTGGCCGGATTCCCTCCAAAAGGAAGTCCCCACACGTAGGCGTTAACGTCAGCCAACGCGCTGTTCGAACCGGGAGCCCGGGTTCGACTTGCGCAGGTTCGCCTCGAGGTCGGCCCTGGCTCCGCAACAGGAGCCTTTGATGTCTGAAGCCAGTGCGCTGAGCCGTCCAGCCGTTTCCCGTCATGCGATCGAGCGCCGCCGCCATGATCTGAAGATGCGGCTGCTCACCGTGCGCCGCGTCGAGCGGATCACGCCGAGCATGGTCCGCGTCACCCTGACCGGCGATGATCTGCCGGGCTTTGTCAGTGCCTCGTTCGACGACCACGTAAAACTGTTCTTCGCACCGTCCGGTCACATCAGGCCGGCGCTGCCGCGCATGGGACCGAACGGACCGGTCTACCCGGACGATGCGCCGAAGCCCGCCGCGCGCGACTACACGCCCCGGCGCTATGATCCGGCGACCAACGAGCTGGATATTGACTTCGCCCTGCACGAGGCCGGACCGGCGACCGACTGGGCCGCCGCGGCGCAACCCGGCCACATCCTGGGCGTCGGCGGCCCGCGTGGCTCCTTTGTCATTCCCGATGATTTCGACTGGTACCTGCTGATCGGCGACGAGACGGCCTTGCCGGCCATAGGCCGCCGGCTGGAGGAATTGCCGGCCACGGCGTCTGCCATCGTCATCGCCGAGGTGGCGAATGCCGGCGAGGAACAGGCCTGGCAAAGCCGCGCGGCGGCGACGGTAACCTGGTTGCACCGGGGCGCCGACAGGCCCGGCAGCGCCGATAGGCTCGACGCGGCGGTGGGCAGCCTGCGCCTGCCGGCGGGTGACGGCTATGCCTGGGTTGCGGGCGAATCGGATGTCGCCAAGCGCCTGCGTCGGCGGCTGCTGGATCAGCATGGCCTGCGCAAGGAATGGCTGCGGGCTGCCGGGTACTGGAAGCGTGGCGCGGTCGCTCTGCACGAGACGCACGACGACTGACGAAGGTACGGAGCAAGGTGCCTCGATCGGTGTCGATGCAGCGGCGCCTTGCTCACGGCTGGCTGTGATGCAATTCTGCGGCCTCTGTTGAGGTTTGCAGGCGATGAACGAGGCTGTAGCGGCGCTGGTCGACCCGCGGGCGCGGCGTACCGCGGCCCTGCGGCGTGCGCCGTTGTTCTCCGGGCTCGATGACGCCACCTTGCATGCGGTCGAGACCTCCTTCGAGGTCATCCCCATTCCCGGTGGCGCCACGTTGTTCGAAGCCGGCGATCCCGGCGATGCGCTGTATGTCGTGTCGTTCGGCTGCCTGGCCGTGTTCGATCCGCCGGGGCCGGAAGGCAACGCGCGGGTCATCGCCGAGATCCCCGTCGGTGACATCGTGGGCGAGATGTCGCTGATCGGCCACCGCCGGCGCTCGCATACGATTGCCGCGATTCGCGACAGCGAGGTGTTGCGGCTGACGCGCAGCGAATTCGAGCGCGTCTGTGCCGAGCACCCGGAAGCCCTGATGGGGCTGCTGGCCAAGGTGGTCGAGCGCTATGGGGCGCCGCCGCGGCCCGACATGCGACCGCCGCGCACCATTGCCCTGCTGCCGCATGGGCTGGACACGCCGTGTGCGCCGTTCGCGGCTGACCTCGCAGCGGCGCTCAAGCGCATCCAGGCCACCGGCAAGGTCGAGGTCATCGGTCCCGAGTCGATGGGATCGCCGCCGGAGAATTTCTATCGCGCCGAGGCCGAATCGGCGTTCGTGGTCTATCGTGCCGATCCCGGCCTGACGCCATGGACCCGCATGTGCCTGCGCCAGGCCGACGCGCTGCTGGTCCTGGCCATCGTCGATCGACCGCCGACGGGCCCGCAGCTGATCGACGCGATCCGCGCCGAGGAGATGTTCCGTGGCGGCCCGTTCCGCTCGCGCCGCGAGCTGGTGCTGGTGCACGAGGACGGTCGGCGCGCCAAGCCGGGCACCACGGCGCAATGGCTGCATGGCCAGGACTACGGTATGCACCATCACGTCCGCCTGGGCCGTGACAACGACTTCAACCGGCTGGCACGGCTGCTGCTGAACCGCTCGGTGGGCGTGGTGATGGCCGGCGGCGGCGCCCGCGGCTTTGCCCATATCGGTGCCGTGCGGGCGCTGCGCGAGGCGGGCGTGCCCATCGACCTGGTCGGCGGCACCAGCATGGGAGCCATTGTCGCCGCCAGTGTCGCCGCCGGCTGGACCGTCGAGGAGATGCAGGAGCGCTTCCGCCGCTCGTTCGTCGACCATAATCCGCTGAACGACTATACGGTGCCGTTCGTCTCGCTGTTTTCCGGCAAGCGCGTGACGCGCTTGTTGCGCGCGGCCTTTGGCGACGCCGATATTGAGGACCTGCCCAAACCGTTCTTCTGCGTGTCGGCCAACCTGACGCGGCAGAACGCCGATGTGCATCGTCGCGGCAAGCTGTGGCACTGGTTGCGCGCCAGCGTATCGATCCCCGGCGTCATGCCGCCGGTGCTGGCCGGCGGCAACGTGCATGTCGATGGCGGCGTGATCGACAATTTCCCGGTCACGGCGATGCGCAACATCGGCCGTGGTCCGGTCATCGGCATCGACATCGAGACCGGCGGCGGGTTGTCGGCCGGTGCCG